>DATCYI010000226.1:0-23139 GCA_036570385.1 Acidimicrobiales bacterium
GGGTGACCGGCTTCGGCAGGTAGCGCACCGCCCCCTCGATGCCGCCGCGGACCTGGTCCTCTGGCCCGGACAGAGCGGTGAGCATCACCACCGGGATGTTGCGGATGGCCGGGTCGGTGTCGGCCTTCAGCTGCATGAGCACCGACCACCCGTCGACCTTCGGCATCATCACGTCGAGCACCATCACGTCGGGTGGCTGCTGGCGCAGGAGGGTGAGCGCCTCGTCGCCATCACCGGCCTCTCGCACGTCGTAGCCGGCGAGCTCCAGGTTGATGCGGACGAACAGGAGGATGTCCGGTTCGTCGTCGACGATGAGGACCGTGGGCATCGACGTCGAGCGTAGGCCGCGCCGACCCTCGCGATCGGGCAGTGGGCGCCCGTGGGCCTCAGCCCACGAGCTCCTCGGAGAGGCGGACCCGGGCGATCCACTCCTCCGGCTCACGGATCTCGGCCAGGCTGGGCAGCCAGCTGGCGCCGCGCCACACCGGCTCGAGCGCGTCGGGGCCACCGCCGAGGCGCTCGACCTCGGTGATGAACCGCTCGCCGTGCGCGTACTGGTTCAGCTTGGCCTCGAGGCCGATGAGGCGCTGGACGACCTTGGTGATCGGCTTGGCGCTGGCCCGCCGCTCGCGCAGCACGCGCGAGAACCGCGGGGCGCTCGGGACGCGGCCGGCCCCGGCGCGGTCCATCGTGATGTCGCCGTGGCCCTCGAGCAGGCTCATGAGCCCGCCGATCTTGTCGATCACGACCCGCTGCTCCGGTGAGGCCAGCAGGGTGGCGATGCCGCCCTCCTCGAGGGGCTTGCGGCCGGCGCGCAGGTCGTCGACGACCCGGGCGAGGGCGTCGAGGAACCGCTTCGGGTCGGGCTCGACCGAGTCGAGCGTCTGCTGCACGAGCCCGAGGTAGTGCTCGCGCAGCCACGGCACGCCGGTGAACTGGGCCCGGTGGGTGACCTCGTGGAGGGCCAGCCAGAGCCGGAACTCCCGGGGCGGGAAGGCGAAGCGCTTCTCGAGGGCCAGCACGTTGGGACCGACGTAGTACACGAGGTCCTGGTCCTCGGGGGACGCCTCGGCCGGGTCGTCGATGACCAGCAGGTCGTACTGGCCGAGCACCCGGCCCGACATCCAGCCGAGCAGCAGCCCGACCTCGAGGCCCGCGGCTCGCCGGGCCAGCCCGCCGGTGCGGCTGCCCTCCATCTTGTCGCCGAGCTTGTCGGTGATGGGCTTCAGCAGCCGCTGGAACGAAGCCACGTTGGCGCCGACCCAGCCGGCGCGGTCGGTGACGCGGGCGCGAGCCGGACCTGACAGCGAGCGCAGCCCGGTGGTCTCGGCCACGAGCTCCTCGGCCTCGGCGGTGGCCTCCTCGAAGTCGGCCTGCATCGAGTGCGACAGGTACGACTCGGCGAAGACCTCTCTACCGGATGCCCGGACCGCGACCCGCTCGGCGAAGCCCCAGTCGACCGGGCCGGAGGACACTGGTTAGAGCTCGTCCTGGGGGTAGCGGGGCGCCTGCGTCTTCTTGAAGTACTGGGCGATGGTCATCACCGTCACGGGGATGACGGCGCCGATCACGAGGACGGCAGCGATCCAGTAGTGCCAGACGACGGCTGCGAGCATGCTTCCGATCGTAGACGCCACCTCGGACCGCCAACGACTTCTGTGGGCGCTCAGGCACGCAGGGCGTGCTCTCGCGCCCAGAGATCTCGGTAGGTCAGTGGGGCTCGTGGCCCAGCGCGTCTTCGATGCGCGACAGCAGGCCGGGGGGCGCAGTGTCGTGGCAGCGCTGCTGCACGACCTTGCGCAGCTCGGCGTAGAAGTCGTACGGCTCGGCGCACGGGGCGCACTCGTCGAGGTGCACGGTGATCTGCTCGCGCTTCGCGTCGTCGAGCTCACCCGAGAGCAGGTGGTAGATCTCGTGCAGAGCGTCGTCGCACTGCGGCTTGAGGGGTGCGGGATCGGTGGCCATGGTTCTAGGTCGCAGGGTTGGACACGGGCTCGGCGAGCCGGCGCTTCACTGCGAACTCGTACAACGCCTTCTCGAGGCCCTTTCTTCCCCGGTGCAGCCGACTCATCACGGTGCCGATCGGGATGTCGAGGATCTCGGCGATCTCCTTGTAGGAGAAGCCCTCCACGTCGGCGAGCAGCACGGCCATGCGGAAGTTCTCGGGCAGCTCCTCGACGGCCCTCTTGACCTCGTCCTCGCTGAAGAGGTCCATCAACTCGTCTTCGGCCGAGCGGCTGGCGCGAGCGGCCTCCAGACCACCGAGGCGGTTGTAGAGGAAGAGGTCCTCGACGTCGTCGAGATCGGTCTCGTCGGGCCGGCGCTGCTTGGCCCGGTAGGTGTTGATGTAGCTGTTCGTGAGGATCCGGTAGAGCCACGCCTTGAGGTTCGTGCCCTCGGTGAACCCGCCGAAGCCCCTGTACGCCTTGAGGTAGGTCTCCTGGACGAGGTCCTCGGCGTCGGCTGGGTTGCGGGTCATCCGCAGCGCCGCGGAGTAGAGCGAGCTCATGTGCTCCATCGCGAGCTCGGCGAAGCGAGCCTGGTCAGCCATCACCTCGAACCTACAGTCCGAAGTCCTCCTTGACCCCTTCCACGAACCGGTGGAAGGCGATGTGGTCGGACTTGAAGGTTCGGGACTCCCCGTCCTTCTCGACGGTGACCGAATCGGCATCGCTGGCCTCGCTCACCGACACCGGCGTCCAGCCGTCCTCGTAGACGAGCGTGCGGAGCTCGGCGAGCTGCGGATCGTCACCCCATCCGGCCATCAGACCCCCTCGGACGCTTCGGTGCGGTCATGCTCGGGCTCGGCGCCGAGCGGGTTCGGCCGGGCCGGCAGCGTCGGTGCGGGCGCCGGGGTTGCGGCGCAGCGCGTGGAACGCCAGGTGCTTGGCCACGTGCTCGGGATCGAACGGCTTCGTGAGGTAGAGGTCAGCGCCGAGGCGGGTGCCCCTCAAGATGTCGGCTTGGCGCGTCTTGGCCGTGAGCATCACGACGGCCGTCGAGCGACCGTGGTCGGTGCCGCGCAGCTCGGCGAGCACGTCGAACCCGTCGATGCCGGGCATCATCACGTCGAGCACGATCGCGTGGGGCCGCTCCGCCTTGGCCAGGGCGAGCGCCTGGTCACCGTCCTCTGCCTCGAGGACCTCCCAGCCCTCCAGCTCGAGCACGGTTCGCAGCAGGTTCCGGATGGGGGCGTCGTCGTCGACGACCAGGGCGCGCAGGCCAGCCCCAGACAGCTCGCTCATCCGGCCGAGGCTAACCCTGCAGGCCGCGCCGTGTGCGCCGTGCCGTCGCGCGACCCCAGTGTGGCGCTGGAGCCCGGGATCGGAGTCGAACCGACGACCTACGCATTACGAGTGCGTTGCTCTACCAACTGAGCTACCCGGGCGGGAGCCGGCGAGTGTAACCGAGGCGGTCCGGGCCGCCGAAGCCGGTCAGGACACCAGCGGCGGCAGGTGGGCCAGGAGGGCCTGGAGCAGCAGGGTCTCGTTCGGGAAGCGCTCGAGCGCCAGGGCGGCGTCGTCTATGCGCCGGAGGCCGTCGAGCACGCGCTGAGGGTGGCGGGCGGTGGGCAGCGCGTCGCGGTAGACGCCGGCGAAGGTGGCGAGGGCGAAGCGCAGCTCGGCCGTGCGGTGTCGCCGCACCTCGCGCTTGTGGCGGTCCTCCACGTCCTTCTTGCCGCTCCCCCGCTGGCCGTACCGCTCGATTCGCTCCTGGAGCTCGGCGACCTCAGCGCCGTGGCGGGCGTCGATCACGTCCTGTGCGTCGTCGATCAGCGCCTTCACCTCGGCGGCCAGCTCGGCGGCGCGGGCGCCGGTGCCGTCGAGGCGGCCCGGCATCTCGCGGAGCGCCTTGGCTCGCACGGCGAAGCGCTCGTCGGAGGCGAGGAGCCGGGCCCGATCGAGGTCGCCGCCGGCCGCCTCCGACACCGAAGCGGCGGCCGCTGGGTCGATGCCCTCGGCGACGAGCCGCTCGACCACCACGGCGAGCGGCACGGGACCGAGGTCGACCCTCACCGCACGGGAGGCGATGGTGACCAGCTCGGGGGGCACGTCCTCGGCGAGGATGATGAAGAAGGTGGAGCGAGGCGGCTCCTCCACGTACTTGAGGAGCACCGCGGCGGCATCGCCGATGAGGTGGAAGTCCTCCAGGAGCAGCACCTTGCGAGCGCCCTCGGCCGGGCTGCGGACCGCCTGCTTCACGATCTCCTTGGCGGCGGCGGTGCTGATGCCGCCGGTGGCGAGGGTCGGCTCGATCACGTGGAGGTCGGGGTGGGCCTCGGCCAGGGCGAGGCGGACGTGCCGCTCGGCGTCTTCGCCCTGGGAGTCACCGGCCAGCAGCAGCGCCGCGAACGCTCGCGCCGCCGTGCGCTTGCCCGACCCCGCCGGTCCGACCAGCAGGTAGGCGTGCACCGGGTTGACGGCCGCCGCGGTCAGCTGGGCGACAGCACCGTCCTGCCCGATGACCCCTGACCACACGTCGAGCGGCCGATCGGTGGCGACGGAGGTCATCGACCCATCATCGCAGGCCCCGCTCGCCCGTCGACCAGCGCTAGACGATGTCGGGGAACTTGATCGAGACGATCTGCCAGATCTGCTCGGCGACCTCGTCCTCGGGGAGGGTGCCGTCGACGACCGCCCACCGGTCGGGGTCGCCCATGGCCTGGATCAGGAAGCCGTCGTGGACCCTGGCGTGGAACGCGTCGCCCGCGTCCTCGACCCTGTCGCGGGCGCCGCCCGTGCGCTGCGCGGACACGGACAGCGGAACCGACAGGAGCACCATGAGGTCGGGCCAGAGCCCGTCGGTGGCCCAGCGCGAGAGCTGCTCGATCTCGCCGGCGGGCAGCTGGCGGGCGTAGCCCTGGTAGGCGATCGACGAGCCGGCGAAGCGGTCGGTGACGACCGTGCGACCGCTGGCGATCGCCGGGATGATCGTCTCCACGACGTGCTGGGCGCGGTCGGCGGCCATGAGCAGCGCCTCGGCCCGGTCGGTGATGTCGAGGTCGGGCGAGTCGAGCAGCAGGCGGCGCAGCTCGACGCCCAGCGGGGTGTCGCCGGGCTCGAAGGTGAGCAAGGCCCCGAGCCGCTCCGCCAGGCGGCGGGCCTGGGTGGACTTGCCGCTGCCCTCGCCGCCCTCGAAGGCGATCAGGCGCCCGCTCACTTGGCCTCGTCGTCGTCCGGGGGCGGCTGGTGGGTGCGCTGGACCGCCTCGTAGGGCTGGGTCACGCCGCTGAGCAGACCTGCGCCCTCGTGCAGCAGCGCCTCGCGATCGACGACCTGGCGGTGCTCCTCCGCCTCCTCGTCGTCGCCGGCGTCGTCGTCTTCCGACGTGGTGCCGGCCCGCAGGGAGAGGATGGCGAGCACACCGGCACCCATGATGATGAGCCCGGCCAGCCACAGCGTGAGGCGCACTCCGGGGACCGCCACCTCGAGGCCGAACAGCGAGATCTCCCGGTCGACGAGGCGCGAGCTGAGCCGGTCGAGGAGGTCGGACAGCAGCGGCCCGACGGCGAAGGCGAGCAGCACGCAGAGCCGAACCAGCGTGTACAGGGCGCTGAAGATGCGGCCGCGGAGCTCGTCGTCGACGCTCTCGTGGAGCAGCGTGAACCCGAGCACGTACACCGAGCCGGCGCAGACGCCGAGCACCGACACGAACAGCGCGGCCAGCCCGAGCGTCGACATCGACGCCGCGACGATGAGGCAGGCGCCGGCCACGAACACCGACGCTGCGAACACCCGCGCCTTGGGGAGGCGCTTCTGGAAGATCGACAGGAGCACCACGCCGAGGGCGACGCCGAGGCCCAGGGCGAAGATGAAGAAGCCGAAGCCGTCGGTGCCCGCGTCGAGGATGTCCTCGGAGAACACAGGGCCAAGGGGCACGAGCATGCCGCCGCCGATGAGCCCCGTGGCCAGGCCCACGTTCACGGCGCGGACCACCGGGTTGATGAAGATGAAGTGCCAGCCCTCCTTCAGCTCGTGGAAGGCCTGGCCGAAGTCGATGCGCCGCCCGTTGCTAACCGCCTTTCGGGCCTGCTTGGGGATGTCGAGGCGCGAGATCATCACGGCTGAGATCAAGAACGCGGCGGCGTTCACGTAGAACGCGACGCCCTCCTGGTTCGTGCGCAGGGCGTCCAGGGCGTCGAAGCGGCCGAGCTCCTTCGACACCTTGGCCAGCAGCGAGAAGAGACCGGCGGCGAGGGGCATGGTGCCGTACGCGGCGACGAGGGACAGCGAGTTGGCGGTCGTGAGGTGGTCGGCAGGCACCAGGTTGGGGACCGACGCCTCCTTGGCCGGCGTCCACAGCAGCGTGAAGCACTCGAGCACCAGCGACGCCACGACCAGCCCGACGATGGTGTCGACGAAGGGCAGGGTGACCAGCACGGCGGCGCGGCCGACGTTGCACCAGACCATGACCTTCTTGCGGTCGAAGCGATCGGCGATGACGCCGGACGCCGCACCCAGGAAGAAGCCGGGCACGATGCGCGCCGACATGACAACGCCGACGGCGGCGGCAGACGACCCGGCGCCGGGCAGGCCCGCGGCCAGGGCGGCGATGGCCAGGAAGCCGAGCCAGTCGCCGATCGACGAGATGACCTGCGTGAGCCACAGGCGGAAGAACGCGGTCGAGCCGAACACCCGGACGTGCACGCCGGGCCGGACGTCCTCGCTGACGACTGCGGAGGGCTCCGTCGGAGCATCCGGGTCTGGGGCGTCGACCCCGGGGACATCGACCCGGCGCTGCTCTGACATCGGGTCCACGTTAGGGGGCGCCCGGGCGGTCGCCCGCGATCACCCGTCGGCCGAGGTGTCCGGTTCGGCCGCCTGCGGCGCCGCCGTGGCCTTGCTCGGAGCCGCCTTCTTGACGCCGGCAGCCTTCTTCGCCGCGCCTGCCTTCTTCGTCGCCTTCTTGGCCGTCTTCTTCGCGGGGGCCTTCTTGGCTGCCGCCTTCTTGCGACCGCCCTTCTTGGCCGGACCGGCGTCGCGTCGGATCTGCAGCAGCTCGGCGGCGCGCTCGATCGTGACGTTCTCGATCGTGTCGCCCTTGCGCAGCGACGCGTTTGTCTCGCCGTCGGTGACGTAGGGCCCGAAGCGGCCGTCCTTCACGACGACGGGCTTCTCGGACACCGGGTCGTTCCCCAGCTCCTTGAGCGGCGGAGCGGGTGCTGCCTTGCGGCGACCGAACTTCTTGGGCTCGGCGAGGACCTTCACCGCTTCGTCCACGTCGATCGAGAGGAGCTTCTCCTCCGTGTCGACGCTGCGGGTCTCGTCACCCCACTTGATGTAGGGCCCGAACTTGCCGTTGGAGGCGACGATCTCGCCGCCGTCGGGGTGCTGGCCCACGACGCGGGGCAGCTTCAGCAGCTGCAGGGCATCTTCGAGCGTGATGGTCGACAGCGACATCGTCTGGAACAGAGATGACATCCGGGGCTTGGTGTCCGGCGGCAGCGTGTCGGCGTCGCCCAGCTGCACGTAGGGACCGAAGCGGCCGCTCTTGGCGTACACGGGCAGGCCGCTGTCGGGATCGGCGCCGAGCGGCTCGCCACCCTTGGGCGCAGAGAGGATCTCGACGGCCCGCTCGATCGTGAGCTCGTCGAGCGGGAGGTCCTCCGGCACCGACGCCGTGTCCTCACCCCGCTTGAGGTAGGGGCCGTAGCGGCCGTTGCGTACCACGATCGGCTCGCCGTTCTCGTCGACGCCCAGCGGGATCGTGTTGATCGCCTCGGCGTTGGCCTCCTCGAGCGCCTTCTCCTTCAGCGTCTTGAGCCCGGGGGTGCCGTTGCCGAACCAGAACTGGTGGAGCCACGGCACGCGAGCCTGGCGGCCGCCGGCGATCTCATCGAGGTCGTCCTCCATGCGGGCCGTGAACTCGTAGTCGACCAGGTGGCTGAAGTGCTGCTCGAGCAGCCCGACCACGGCGAACGCATCGGTGGTGGGGACCAGGGCCTGGCCCTTCTTCCACACGTAGCCGCGGTCCTGGATGGTCTGCATGATCGACGCGTAGGTGGAGGGGCGTCCGATGCCCTTCTCCTCGAGCGCCTTCACCAGCGTGGCCTCGGTGTAGCGCGACGGCGGCTGGGTGGTGTGGCCGGCCGCCTCCACGTCGGGGCTGGGGAGGGCCTGGCCCTTCTCGAGCTGGGGCAGCTTGGCCGTGGCGTCGCCGGCGTCGTCGGCATCGTCCTCGCCGTAGCCGTAGGCGGCCTGCCAGCCGGGGAAGGTGATGGTGCGCCCGGAGGCGGTCCACTCGGTGACGATCTCGTCGGCAGCGAGCCCGGCGGCGGGCGCATCCGTGGCGGCCGCGGTGGCGGCGATGCGAGCCGTCACCGTGTGGCCGCGGGCGTCGGGCATCTGGCTGGCCAGGGTGCGCTGCCAGATCAGCTCGTAGAGCCGCAGCTGGTCGCCCCGCAGCTCGGCGCGGAGCTGGTCGGGGCTGCGCCAGTCGTCGCCGGCGGGCCGGATCGCCTCGTGGGCCTCCTGCGCGTTCTTCGACTTCTTGGCGTACACCCGCGGGCCGTCGGTGAGGTAGTCCCGCCCGAACTGGCGCTCGATCACCTGGCGGGCGGCCTTGATCGCGGTCTCCGACAGCGTGGTGCTGTCGGTTCGCATGTAGGTGATGTAGCCCTCTTCGTAGAGGCCCTGGGCGATGCTCATCACCTGGCGGCTGCTCATGCGCAGTCGCGAGCCACCGACCTGCTGGAGGGTCGAGGTGATGAACGGCGGCTTGGGCCGAGAGGTGTAGGGCTTGGTCTCCACCGACGTGACCGCGAAGGGTCGGCCCGCTAGGCGGCCCTTGAGGTCCTGAGCGGAGGCCTCGTCGAGCACCGCCACGTCGTCTCGCTTCGTGCGGCCGGTGCTGTCGAAGTCGCGGCTGCCGGCCACGCGGTTGCCGCCCACCGTCGCGAGCCCCGCCGTGAAGCCGGGATCGGTGGGGAAGGCGGCGGCGAGGTCCCAGTAGCCCGCGGCCACGAACGCCATGCGCTCCCGCTCGCGCTCCACGACCAGGCGGATCGACGGCGATTGCACCCGCCCGGCGCTCAGGCCGGTGCGGATCTTGCGCCAGACGACCTCCGAGACCGGGTAGCCGTAGAGCCGGTCGACGATGCGGCGGCTCTCCTGGGCGTCCACCAAGCCGTAGTCGACGTCGCGGGACTCCTCGATGGCGTGCTCGATCGCCGACTGGGTGATCTCGTGGAAGACCATCCGCTTCACGGGCACCGTCGGCTTGAGGACCTCCAGCAGGTGCCAGGATATGGCCTCGCCCTCGCGGTCCTCATCAGTCGCGAGGTAGAGCTCGTCGACCCCCTTCAGCGCCTTCTTCAGGCGGCTGATGGTGTCCTTCTTGCTGGCGTGCACCTCGTACTCGACAGCGAAGTCGTGCTCGGTGTCGACGTTGAGGCCCTTGGCCGGCAGGTCGCGGATGTGCCCCATCGACGAGTCGACGATGAAGTCGGGGCCGAGGAACCCACCGATGGTGCGCGCCTTGGCCGGCGACTCGACGATGACGAGGTACTTGGGCATACGGCGCAACATTGACCCCGCGCCCCGGTCGCTTGTCAAACGTCACCCCGCGTCGAATGGTGTCAGACACCATTCGACGCGGGGTCGGAGATCAGGCGACGGAGACGAGGATGGCGTCGCCCTGGCCACCGCCGCCGCAGAGGGCAGCGGCGCCGAGACCGCCACCGCGGCGCTTCAGCTCGTTGAGCAGCGTCAGCGTGATGCGGGTGCCCGACATGCCGACGGGGTGGCCCAGCGCGATGGCGCCACCGTTGACGTTGGTGATCTCGTCGGTGATGCCGAGGTCCGCCATCGAGGCGAGGCCGACGGCGGCGAACGCCTCGTTGAGCTCGAACAGCGAGACGTCGCTGATCTGCTTGCCGGCGCGCTCGAGGGCGGCCTTGATGGCCCGGGACGGCTGGCTGAGCAGCGACGGGTCGGGCCCGGCCACCTGGCCGTAGCCGACGATCTCGCCGAGGGGCTCGGTGCCGAGCTTCTCGGCTGCGGCCTTCGACGCCACGATGACCGCGGCGCCGCCGTCGGAGATCTGCGAGGCGTTGCCGGCGGTGATGTTGCCGGCCTTGTCGAAGGCGGGACGCAGGCCGGCCAGCGACTCGATGGTGGTCTCGCCGCGGACGCCCTCGTCGGTGTCGAAGATCACCGGGTCGCCCTTGCGCTGCGGGATCTCGACCTTGACGATCTCGTTGTCGAACAGACCGTCCTTCGCGGCGCGGGCCGCACGCTCGTGCGACTTGGCGGCGATCTCGTCCTGCGGCTCGCGGGCGAGCCCGGCCGAAGCGGCGTACTTCTCGGTGCCCGCGCCCATCGCGCACTGGTCGAAGGCGCAGAAGAGGCCGTCGTACATCATCGAGTCGACGACCTTCTGGTCACCGATGCGGTAGCCGGCACGGGCCCCGGGCAGGAGGTACGGCGCCTGGGTCATCGACTCCATGCCGCCGGCGACGACGATGTCGGCCTCGCCGGCCTGGATCATCTGGTCGGCCAGGTGGATCGTGTTGACGCCCGAGAGGCACACCTTGTTGATGGTGGTGGCGGGGACGGTCATGGGGATGCCGGCGTTGACGGCCGCCTGGCGGGAGGCGATCTGGCCGGCTCCGGCCTGGAGCACCTGGCCCATGAACACGTACTCGACCTGCTCGGCGGAGAGGCCCGCCCGCTCTAGTGCGGCCTTGATGGCGAGGCCACCGAGCTCGGCGGCGGAGAAGCCCGCGAGGGCCCCCGACAGCTTGCCGATCGGCGTGCGAGCGCCGGCCAGGATCACGGAACCAGCCATGTGGGATCCCCCAAGTAGGAACGTCGGACGTTTGGGACCAGCGTAGTGACGACCCGGCGAAGTGGGCCAGAAGGCCCATCCGCGCGGACTTCCGGTTCGCCAACGGCGAGGGGCTACCGGTATCGTTTCCCGACCTGCAGCGGGCCAACGTCGTCCCACCGCAGAGCTCTGGACCAGCAAGTCCGATCCACCGCTCTCACGGGAATGGACAACCGATGACCCAGCACCCCTCCCAGGGTCTTCCTGGCGACCGCCCTGCCGCCCGCACCTCCGGTGCTCCGCAGAAGCAGGGCCTCTACGATCCTCGCTTCGAGCACGACGCCTGCGGCGTGGCCTTCGTCGTCGACGTTCACGGCCGGCGCAGCCACCGCATGGTGCAGCTGGGCCTCCAGTCGCTGTGCAACCTCGACCACCGAGGCGCCACCAACGCCGAGCCCAACGTGGGCGACGGCGCCGGCATCTTGATCCAGGTGCCCGACCGCTTCCTGCGCGAGGTCGTGCCCTTCGAGCTGCCCGCCGAGGGCGCCTACGCCGTGGGCACCGCGTTCCTGCCTCGAGACGCCGACGCCGAGGCGGCGGCCATGAGCGGCGTCGAGAAGATCGCGGCCACCGAGGGCCTGCGGGTCATCGGGTGGCGCGAGGTGCCGGTCGACAACGCCATGATCGGCATGCAGGCCCGCGAGGCCGAGCCGTCGTTCCGCCAGGTCTTCCTCGCCTCCGCCGACGGTGCCCCCACCCTCACCGGCATCGACCTCGACCGGCGCTGCTTCGTGGTCCGCAAGCGCGTGGAGCACGAGCTGCAGCCCGAGGGCGACCCCGTGTACTTCCCGAGCCTCTCGGCGCGCACCCTCGTCTACAAGGGCATGCTCATCAGCCACCAGGTGGGCGACTTCTTCACAGACCTCGCCGACGAGCGGGTCGAGTCGAGCCTTGCCCTCGTGCACTCGCGCTTCTCCACCAACACCTTCCCGTCGTGGCCGCTCGCGCACCCGTACCGCCTGGTCGCCCACAACGGCGAGATCAACACGGTGATGGGCAACGAGAACTGGATGCGGGCCCGCGAGGCGCTCCTCGAGAGCGACCTCATCGACGGGATCGAGCGGGCCTTCCCGGTCTGCACGCCGGGCAGCTCCGACACCGCTCGCTTCGACGAGGTCCTCGAGCTGCTCCACCTCGGTGGCTACTCGCTGCCCCACGCCGTGCTCATGATGATCCCGGAGGCCTGGGAGCACCACGAGTCGATGCCCGACTGGAAGCGCGACTTCTACCGCTTCCACTCGAGCGTCATGGAGCCGTGGGACGGACCGGCGTCGATCGCCTTCACCGACGGCACCGTCATCGGCGCCGTGCTCGACCGCAACGGCCTGCGCCCCTCGCGCTACTGGGTCACCGAGGACGGCCTCGTCGTCATGGCTTCCGAGGTGGGCGTGCTGCCCATCGACCCGGCCACCGTCGTGCAGAAGGGCCGGCTCCAGCCCGGCCGCATGTTCCTCGTCGACACGAGCGCCGGTCGCATCGTCGACGACGAGGAGATCAAGGAGGCGCTGGCCACCTCGCGGCCCTACGGCGAGTGGCTCCACGCCGGGCTCCTGCGCCTCGACGACCTGCCGCCGCGCGACTTCCTCACGCCGCAGCACGCCTCGGTCGTGAAGCACCAGCGGGTGTTCGGCTACACGTCAGAAGAGCTCAAGATCCTGGTGGGGCCGATGGCTCGCACCGGTGCCGAGCCGATCGGGTCGATGGGCACCGACACGCCCGTCGCCGTGCTGTCCGACCGCCCCCGCCTGCTGTTCGACTACTTCTCGCAGCTCTTCGCGCAGGTCACCAACCCGCCGCTCGACGCGATCCGTGAGGAGCTCGTCACCTCGATGGGCTCGACCCTCGGACCCGAGGCCAACCTCCTGTCGCCGGGGCCCGCTTCGTGCCGCCAGATCGACCTGCCGTACCCGATCCTCACCAACGCCGAGCTGGCGAAGCTGCTCTACATCAACGACGACGGCGACATGCCGGGCTTCAAGCCCTTCGCCATCGACGGCCTCTATCCCGTCGCTGAGGGCGGCGAGGGCATGCGCCGCGCCATCGACGACGTGCGAGCCAAGGTGTCGGCCGCCATCGCCGACGGCGCCAAGATCATCGTGCTGTCCGACCGCTACTCCTCGGAGGAGCTGGCGCCGATCCCGTCGCTGCTGCTCACCGCGGCCGTGCACCACCACCTCATCCGCGAGAAGACCCGCACCCGAGTCGGCCTGGTGGTCGAGTGCGGCGACGCCCGCGAGGTGCACCACATGGCCCTCCTGCTGGGCTACGGCGCCGGAGCCATCAACCCCTACCTCGCCTTCGAGACGATCCAGGACCTCATCGACCACGACGTGATCGCCGGCGTCACCAAGGCCCAGGCGCTGAAGAACTACGTCAAGGCGTGCACCAAGGGCGTCTTGAAGATCATGTCGAAGATGGGGATCTCGACGGTTGGCTCCTACACCGGTGCCCAGGTGTTCGAGGCGCTCGGCCTGTCGCAGGACGTCATCGACGAGTACTTCACCGGCACGACGAGCCGCATCAGCGGCGTCGGCCTCGACGTGATCGCCGAAGAGGTCGCCACCCGCCACCGCTTCGCCCACCTGCCCCGCCCCGAGGAGGCCGCCCACCGCGACCTGTGGGTCGGCGGCGAGTACCAGTGGCGCCGCGAGGGCGAGCACCACCTCTTCAACCCGGAGACCGTGTTCAAGCTGCAGCACGCGACCCGCACCAAGCGCTACGACATCTTCAAGGAGTACACCGGCCGCGTCGACGACCAGTCGCGCAAGCTGGCCACCCTCCGAGGGCTCTTCGAGCTGGGCAGCGACCGTCCGCCGGTGCCGGTCGACGAGGTCGAGCCGGTGAGCGAGATCGTGAAGCGGTTCTCCACCGGGGCCATGAGCTACGGGTCGATCTCGATGGAGGCGCACCAGACGCTCGCCATCGCCATGAACCGCATCGGCGGCAAGTCCAACACCGGTGAGGGCGGCGAGGACGCAGAGCGCCTCTACGACCCCGAGCGGCGCAGCGCCATCAAGCAGGTGGCGTCGGGGCGCTTCGGGGTCACGTCGGAGTACCTCACCAACGCCGACGACATCCAGATCAAGATGGCCCAGGGCGCCAAGCCCGGCGAGGGCGGCCAGCTGCCCGGCGGCAAGGTCTATCCCTGGATCGCCAAGACCCGGCACTCGACCCCCGGCGTGGGCCTCATCTCGCCCCCGCCGCACCACGACATCTACTCCATCGAGGATCTCAAGCAGCTGATCCACGATCTGAAGAACGCCAACCCCGACGCCCGCATCCACGTGAAGCTGGTGGCCGAGGTCGGCGTCGGCACCGTGGCCGCAGGCGTGTCGAAGGCCAAGGCCGACGTCGTGCTGATCTCGGGTCACGACGGCGGCACGGGCGCATCGCCGCTCAACTCGCTGAAGCACGCGGGAGCGCCGTGGGAGCTCGGCCTGGCCGAGACGCAGCAGACGCTGCTGCTCAACGGCCTGCGCGACCGCATCGTCGTCCAGACCGACGGACAGATGAAGACCGGCCGTGACGTCGTCATCGCGGCGCTGCTCGGAGCCGAGGAGTTCGGCTTCGCCACCGCCCCGCTGGTCGTGTCGGGCTGCATCATGATGCGGGTCTGCCACCTCGACACCTGCCCGGTCGGCGTAGCCACGCAGAACCCCGAGCTGCGGGCTCGCTTCAACGGCCAGCCCGAGTTCGTCGAGACCTTCTTCGAGTACATCGGCGAAGAGGTGCGCGAGCACCTCGCGGCGCTCGGGTTCCGCAGCCTCGAAGAGGCGATCGGCCACGTCGAGGCTCTCGACACCCGCGCCGCGATCGAGCACTGGAAGGCCAGCGGCCTCGATCTCACGCCGATCCTGCACCAGCCCGAGAGCCCCTTCGAGCAGGACCTGCACTGCACCGGCACGCAGGACCACGGGCTCGACGCGGCGCTCGACAACGAGCTGATCGCCCAAGCTGCGCCGGCCCTCGAGGCCGGCACCCCCGTCGAGATCGACATGGCGATCCGCAACGTGAACCGCACAGTCGGCACGCTGCTCGGCCACGAGCTCACCAAGCGGTACCGCGGCGCGGGCCTGCCCGACGACACCATCTCCGTGCGCTTCACCGGCTCCGCCGGGCAGAGCTTCGGAGCGTTCGTGCCGAAGGGCATCACGCTGCGGCTCGACGGCGATGCCAACGACTACGTCGGCAAGGGCCTCTCCGGAGGCCGCCTCGTGATCCGCCCGCCCGCCGACTCGCATCCCGACTTCGTGCCCGAGGCGAACATCATCGCCGGCAACGTGATGCTCTACGGCGCCACGTCCGGCGAGCTCTACGCCCGCGGCGTCGTGGGCGAGCGCTTCTGCGTGCGCAACTCCGGAGCGACCGCCGTGGTGGAGGGCGTCGGCGACCACGCCTGCGAGTACATGACAGGAGGTCGTGCCGTCGTGCTCGGCCCCACCGGACGCAACTTCGGTGCGGGCATGTCGGGCGGGATGGCCTTCGTGTTCGATCCCGACGACACGTTCTTCCGGCGTCTCAACGGCGAGATGGTCGACCTCGAGCCGCTCGAGGTCGACGACGGCAAGTGGCTCCGCGAGGTGCTGCGCACCCACGTGGAGGAGACCGGCTCCAGCGTCGCCGCCAAGCTCCTCGAGCGCTGGCACGACGAGGTCCGCCGCTTCAAGAAGGTGATGCCACGCGACTACAAGCGGGTGCTCGAAGCAGCACGCATCGCCGAGGAATCAGGGCTCGATGTCGACGAGGCCATCATGGCCGCGGCGCACGGATAGGACGGCGAGGACATGGGTGACGTCAAGGGCTTCTTGAAGCACGGGCGAGAGCTGCCCAAGCGGCGGCCGGTGCCGGTCCGCCTGCTCGACTGGAAGGAGGTCTACGAGGACTTCCCCGAGGACCACCTCCAGGTGCAGGCGTCGCGGTGCATGGACTGCGGCATCCCCTTCTGCAACAACGGGTGCCCGCTGGGCAACCTCATCCCCGACTGGAACGACCTCGTCTACAAGGACCGGTGGCACGACGCCATCGAGCGCCTCCACGCCACGAACAACTTCCCGGAGTTCACGGGGCGGCTGTGCCCCGCTCCCTGCGAGGGCGCCTGCGTGCTCGGCATCAACCAGGACCCGGTGACGATCAAGCAGGTCGAGGTCGAGATCATCGACCGGGCGTGGGAGGAGGGCTGGGTCGTCCCGATCAAGCCGTCGGTGCTCACCGGCAAGTCGGTGGCGATCGTCGGCTCCGGCCCGGCCGGCCTGGCGGCGGCCCAGCAGCTGACGCGGGCCGGTCACGACGTGACCGTGTTCGAGCGGGCCGATCGCATCGGAGGGCTGCTGCGCTACGGCATCCCCGAGTTCAAGATGGAGAAGCGCCACGTCGACCGCCGCGTCGCGCAGATGGAGGCCGAGGGCACGAAGTTCCGTACCGGCGTGAACGTCGGCGTCGACCTCACCGTCGACCAGCTCCGCGCCGACTTCGACGCGGTCGTCCTCGCCGGCGGGGCCACCAAGTGGCGCGACCTGCCGGTGCCCGGGCGCGAGCTCGACGGCATCCACCAGGCGATGGAGTTCCTGCCGTGGGCCAACCGGGCCCAGCACGGCGACATGGCCGTCGACGAGGTGCCGATCACCGCTGCGGGCAAGGACGTCATCATCATCGGTGGCGGCGACACCGGCGCCGACTGCCTCGGCACGTCGCACCGCCAGGGCGCCCGCTCCGTGACGCAGCTCGAGATCATGCCCCGGCCCTCCGACGAGCGGCCCGACGCCAACCCGTGGCCCACCTACCCGATGGTCTACAAGGTCACCTCCGCCCACGAGGAGGGTGGCGAGCGGGTGTACTCGGTCAACACCGAGTGCTTCCTGGGCGACGACGACGGCACCGTGCGGGCCCTGCGCCTCCACGAGGTGGAGATGGTCGACGGCCGCTTCCAGAAGGTCGAGGGCAGCGACCAGGAGATCGAGTGCCAGCTCGTGCTCCTGGCCATGGGCTTCCTCGGACCGGAGCCCGAGGGCCTGATCGAAGGCCTCGGCGTGGAGCTCGACGCTCGCACCAACGTCGCCCGCGACGCTGACTTCCAGACGAGCGTTCCCGGCGTGTTCGTGGCCGGTGACATGGGCCGCGGCCAGAGCCTCATCGTGTGGGCCATCGCCGAGGGCCGCAGCGCGGCTGCCGCTGTCGACCGCCACCTCGTCGGCGACTCCGCCCTCCCCGCGATCATCGCCCCCACCGACCGCCCCCTGGTCTGACCCGAGCCTGACCCCAAGATCTGTGCCCGTCTGAGCACGCATTGCGTGCCTCAGCGGGCACAGATCTTGCGTTCTTGCTGATCAGGAGCCGACTGGGGCGGGGCGCTCGGAGCGGCGGCTCCAGATGTCGTTGCACTCCTCGCACACGCTGGCGGGGATCGCACCGACCCGCATGAGCAGCGCGAAGGCCTTGCAGCCGAGGCAGAAGCCGGCGAACGCCTCGAGCGACGCGGCGACCACGAGCATGCCGAGCACCACCTGCGCGGGGCCGAACGCGTCGAACCCGTAGGTGAGCACAGCCGCGGTGACGGTGAACGCGGCGCCTATGCCTTGGGCGAAGCGCTTGGGCGGGCCGGCCACGAGCTTGGGCTCGACGGGCAGCGCCGGGGTGATCACCCGGGTGACGAGCTGGCCGAGCGGGCTGAGCGTGGGCCCGGCGACCACGCGGGCGATGAAGCCGTAGGCCAGCACCACCGTGAGCCATCGGACGTCGAGCACGATCGTGGCGGCCGCCGTCACCACGACGCCGGTGGCGACGAGTCGAGCCGACACCTCGTTGACGGGATTCGGGAAGCCCACGATGCTCACGACCCCACGATACCCGACCTACTAGGTCAACTTTCAACCTCGGCGACGGTTCCCGCGTACGTTGACCGCGATGTCCCTGCGCACCACCGCTGCCACGCTCTGCCTAGTCGCGCTCGCCGGAGCCGCGGCGTGCAGCGAGGACGAGGGTGCCACCGACCCCTCGCCCACGACGGCCGAGTCACCGGCCGACACGACGACCACCACCATCGATCCCGGGACCGCAGGACCCGGTGACGGCGAGTGGGAGGTCGTCGAACCGGAGGCGGTCGGGCTCGACGCCGCGGTGCTCGAAGAGCTCGCCGCCGAGGCCGAGACCGACGGTTCGAACTGCCTCCTCGTGGTGCGCGACGGGCAGATCGCCGGTGAGTGGTACTGGAACGGCACCGACGCCCACAGCGCGCAAGAGGTGTTCTCGATCACGAAGTCGGTGACCAGCGTGCTCGCCGGCATCGCCGTCGCGGACGAGGCCCTCGCGGTGGACGACGCCGCCGCCACGTGGATCGATGAGTGGAAGCGCACCCCGGCCGAGGCGGTGACGGTGCGCGACCTGCTGAGCAACGACTCAGGCCGAGCGTGGTCGTTCCAGTCCGACTACCAGGGCCTCCTTGGCGCCGAGGACCGCACCGCCTACGCGGTGGGGCTCGAGCAGAGCGACCCGCCCGGCACCGTGTGGGCCTACAACAACTCGGCCATCCAGACCCTCGAGCAGGTGCTGGCGGAGAGCATGGGACAGCCGGTGGAGCAGCTGGCGCAGGAGCGCCTGCTCGGCCCGCTCGGCATGGAGGACTCGACGCTCACGACCGACCCGGCGGGCAACGCGCTGACGTTCATGGGCCTCCAGTCGACGTGCCGCGACCTCGCTCGCTTCGGCTGGCTGATCGCCGAAGACGGTGCGTGGGGCGACGACCGTATCGTGCCGGCCGCCTGGATCGAGGAGTCCACCGGAGCCCCCTCGCAGGACCTGAACGCCGCCTACGGCTACCTCGGGTGGCTGAACCGCCAGGGCCGCATCGCGGGCGCCGCCAGCCCCACGCGCCTCGGCGAGGACGAGGGCGCCACCGAGGGCCAGATGGTGCCCGACGCTCCGGAGGACCTCGTGTGGGCGCTCGGGCTCGGCAGCCAGATCGTCCAGGTGCACGACGCCACCGGCACGGTCCTGGTGCGCCTCGGCCCCACCACCACCTCGTCCCCGTACTCCCCCGCCAAGGCGGCGCGACTGGTCACCGAGGCCGTCACCGACGACTGAACACCTGCGCCCGGCAGCGCAACCCCAAGATCTGTGCCCGCCAGAGCACGCATTGCGTGCCTCAGCGGGCACAGATCTTGGTAGGGCGTGCCATCCTGGGTCGGTGCGCGCCTCGACCAGATACGACGGGCCCGTCCTGGAGGTGCGGGGCATCGCCAAGCGCTTCGGGCCCATCCGAGCGGTCCGCGGCATCGACCTCCACGTGGAGCACGGCGAGACCTACGGGCTCCTCGGTCCGAACGGCGCCGGGAAGTCGACCTCGATCTCGATCATCGCCGGCCTGCTCGACCCTGACGCCGGCACCGTCGAGGTGGCGGGTGAGCCGATGACCACGAGGTCGACGTCCGCCAGGGCCGCGATCGGGCTCGTGCCGCAGGAGATCGCCGTCTACCCAGAGCTCACGGCCCGGGAGAACCTGCGCTTCTTCGGGCGGCTGTACGAGCTCGCCGCCAAGAAGCTCGATCGCCGCATCGACGAGGTGCTCGACGTGATCGGCCTGCGGGAGCGGGCCGACGACCGGTCGAGCGAGTTCTCGGGCGGAATGAAGCGCCGGCTCAACATCGGGATCGGGCTGCTGCACCGCCCGCAGCTGCTGGTGCTCGACGAGCCGACGGTCGGGGTCGACCCGCAGTCCCGCAACTCGATCCTCGACTCCGTCGAGCAGCTCTCGCGCGAGGGCATGGCCGTCCTCTACACGACGCACTACATGGAAGAGGCCGAGCGGCTGTGCGACCGCATCGGCATCATCGACCAGGGCGAGCTGAAGGCGGAGGGCACCGCCCGCCAGCTGACGGCATCCATCGGCGAACGAGAGGTGCTCCGCATCGACGTGGTCGGTTCCGTCGACGGGGTCGCCAAGCAGCTCGGCGCCACCGAGGGTGTGGCCAGCGTGACCGCGCGCGAGGGCGGCTTCGACGTCCTCGCCGATGACGCGTCTGCACTCGTGGCCCACGCGGTCACGCTGATCACGGCCGCCGGAGCCACCATCTCCTCGGTCGAGATCGCCCGGCCCGACCTCGAGGCAGTGTTCCTCCACGTCACCGGCAAGGCGCTGCGGGACTGACGTGCGGGCGGCCTGGCTGATCGCCCTCAACGACCTCCGGCAGAACGTCCGGAGCAAGTCGATCTTCATCATCGGCTTCGTCGCGCCGCTCACCCTCGCCTTCATCCTGAACCTCGTCTTCGGCGACCTCGACGAGCCCGACGGCGGGCTCACCTTCGACGTGGGGCTGGCGATCGTCGACGACGGTCCCACCGGGCAGGGCTTCGCCAGCGTCGTCGAGGAGCTGAGCGCCGGCGGGCTGGTGGAGGTGACGCGCTTCGACGACGCCGACGCAGCGCGCGCCGCTGTCGACGACGGCGAGGTGTCGGCGAGCTGGATCCTGCCGGCCGGCCTGTCGGATGCGGTGCAAGCAGGCGCCGCCGCCGAGATCACCGTCGTCGGCGACGTCGACGCGCAGACCACCGCCAGCGTGGCCCGGGCCGTGGCGGACGGCTACGCGTCATCCGTGGCGAGCGGACGGCTCGCCGGTCTTGTCGCCTTCGACGCGGGGGTGGCCGGCCTCGAAGACATCGGCGCCATCGCCCAGGAGATCAGCCAGGCACCACCCCTCGCGACGCTCGCTCCGATCGAGGCTGAGACCGACGAGCTCGACAGCGCCACCGAGATGATGGCCGGCATGGCGGTGTTCTTCATGCTGTTCACCGCCGGCATGCCGGTGCTCAGCACCCTCGGCGAACGGCAGCAGGGCACCCTCTCCCGGCTCCTCGCCGCGCCGATCCCCGCCGCCGCGGTGAGCGCGGGGAAGACCATCGCCGGGATGATCGTCAGCGTCATCTCCCTGGTCGCCCTGATGCTCGCTTCCACGCTCATCATGGACACCGAGTGGGGGCCGCCCCTCGGCGCGCTCCTGCTCGCGGTGTGCGCGGTCGTCGCCGCCACCGGGGTGATGTCGATCGCGGGGGCGACAGCGCGCACCGCGGAGCAGGCCGGCGCCGCGCAGTCGGTGGTGGCGGTGAGCATCGGGTTCCTCGGCGGCACCTTCGTGCCGCTCCCCAGCTCCGACGAGGGGCTCCTGTCGGTGCTCGAGCGGCTCACACCGAACCAGTGGTTCCTCCAAGGGCTCGAGGCGATCACCGACGGCGGGGCCGCTGACGCGATCCCGGCTGCCATCGCGCTGCTGGTCATGGGAGCCGTCACCGGAGCGGTGGGCCTCCTGCTCGCTCGATCGGTGCTGAGGCGATGAAGGCCCGGGTCATAGCGGCGGTCAACGTCCGCAGGTTCCTGCGCGACCGCACGAACCTCTTCTTCGTGTTCGTGTTCCCGATCGCGCTGGTGCTCATCATCGGGCTCCAGTTCTCCAGCAGCGAGGATCCGAAGATCGGCATGGTGGTGGGCGGCGAAGCGAACCAGGCCCTTGCCGACTCGATGATCGAGCAGATCGAGACCTCCGACATCGAGGTCGTGGATCTGGCCGATCGTGACGCGCTGGTCTCCGACATCGAGAACGACCAGCTCGACGCCGGCTTCGTGCTCCCCGAGGGCTTCGGGGCGTCGGTGGCCGCCGGCGAGCAGGTGGAGGTCGGCTACGTCGCCCGACCGGAGGGAGCCGGGCCCCACATGCGCGCCGTCGTCGACGACGCCCTCGCCTCCGTGCTCATCGAGCCGACGGCCGTGCGCGCCGCCGTCAGCCGAGGGGCGGCCCCCGCTACCGCGAGCGAGGCCGCGGCCGACCGGATCAGCGCGCTCGAGCCCATCGAGGTCGCGGCGGTGACCGCCGGGGAGGAGCTGTTCCCCGAAGGCACCGCGGGGTTCGACGTCGCGGCGCCGAGCCAGCTCGTGCTCTTCATGTTCACCACCGGCCTCTCAGGCGTGGCCGCGCTCATCCTCACCCGCAAGCTCGGCGTGAGCGCTCGCATGCTCTCGACGCCGACGTCGACCCGCACGATCATCACCGGCGAGGCGCTCGGGCGGCTCGCGATCGGTCTCGTGCAGGGCGTCTACATCATGCTCCTCACGGCTCTCCTCTTCGGCGTGAGCTGGGGCGACCCGCTCGGTGCGGCGGTGGTCCTCATCGCCTTCGCCGCGGTGTCGGCCGGCGCCGCGATGCTGCTCGGGACGCTGCTCGACAACGAGGAGGCGGCCAGCGGCATCGGCGTCGTGCTCTCCCTCGCCCTCGCCGCGCTGGGCGGGGCGATGCTGCCGATCGAGCTGTTCGGCGAGGGCTTGAAGTCGGCGGCCCGGGCCACGCCGCACTACTGGGCCATCGACGCCTACGCGGAGCTCATCCGCCACGACGGATCGGTGCTCGACGTCGTCCAGCAGGTCGGCGTGCTGGCCCTCTTCGCAGCGGGACTGCTGCTCCTCGCCTCCTGGCGGATGCGCCGCGCGCTGACCAGCGGCGCCTGAGCCGACCCGCCTTAGGGTCGCTAGCGCGACAGGTTCGTGCGGACCTGTCGGACGCGGTCCGCCAGCGACGAGCCCACGCTGGAGACCAGCGTGGCGGCGGTGCCCGGCAGCGAGCGCACGAACGCGGGCGTCATGACGCCGTTGGCCTCGTCTGCGAAGCGGCCCCGCATCCCGACGTCGTGGTCGTCGTCGACGGGGGCGTAGAGGTTCGACTCGCGCTTGCGGTCGGTGCCGTCGGCCTGCTGCGCGTCGATGCCCGTATCAGCAGAGAAGTGGCCGACCACGCCCGGCGCCACCGACGCGAGCGACACGATCATCCGGTTCCAGCTGCCGAGCACGTCGGAGCGCCGACCGTCCTCGGCGGCCGCCACTATCGCGTCGGCGGCCTGCTCGGGGCGGTAGATCGGGGGCACCGGTCGGGCCGGCGCATCCATCTTCGACTCGCACCAGTCGAACTGCGGGGTGTCCACGGCGGGCAGGTGAACCATCGAGATGGTGACCGGGCTGCCCTCGGCCAGCAGCTCGGCTCGCACCGACTGCGTGAAGCCTCGGCACGCGAACTTGGCACCGCAGTAGGCGGCCTGGAGCGGGATGCCGACGAAGGCCAGCGACGAGCCGACGTTCACTATCCGGCCGCTCCCCTGGGGCTTCATCCGGCGCAGCGCCGCGAGCGTGCCGTTGACCTGCCCCAGGTAGGTGACAGCGGTGGTGCGCTCGATCTCCGCCGCGCTCACGTCGTCCACCCTCCCGAACACGGTGGTCATGGCGTTGTTGACCCAGACCGCCAGCGGCCCCAGCTCGTCGGTGATGACGTCGGCGGCCGCCTC
>DATCYI010000227.1:0-2616 GCA_036570385.1 Acidimicrobiales bacterium
CTCGCCGGCGAAGGCGAGGGCGCACAGCACGAGCAGCGGCGCCACGGCGCGGACAGGAGGCACAGCTGCACGGTACGGCCCTGCTCCTTGAGGCGAATCCGACGAAAGTCGATGTCTCGACCGACGATCGGCGGCGACGACCCCACCTCCGGGCGATGCCCGCCATGGGGCGACGGGCGGACGATGGACGCTCACCAACACGAAGGAGCCGCCATGTCGACGACCAACACACATCCAGCCGCGACCATCCAGCTGCGGGGCATGCCCAGCGCCAGGACGAGGCGCGTCACCTCCGTTGCCACCGCTGGCATCGTGGCGCTGGTGACCTGGCTCAACGTCCACGTGCTCGGCGATGTCGCGCTGGTGGTGGGATCCGGCGCCGATGCGATGGAGCTCGGCGGCGTCCGGATCGTGGTGTCGGCCATGGCCGCGGCGCTCGCCGGCTGGGCGGTCCTGGCGCTGATCGAGAGTCAGGTCGGCCGGGGCGCTCACGCCCTGCGCCTGTGGCGGAGGATCGCGATCGGAGTGGCGATCGTCTCTCTGATCGGCCCGCTCACCGCCGACGCACCCGCCTCGACCATCGGGTCTCTCGTGGCCCTCCACGCCACCGTGGCCACGGCGGTGATCGCCAGCATGACCGTCGGCCGCGCCGCCTGACCGGTGGGGTCAGCTCCAGATGCTGGCCATGTCCTTGGCGTTGGCGCGGACGTCGCGGTGGCCGGCGCCGAGGTCGGCCAGGCGATCGGTGGCGAGGGCGGTGGCTCGCTCGAGCACCTCGGCCTCGGCGTCGTCGCCCTCGGCGCGGAGCTGCACCCGGAAGGTGAAGGTGTGCAGCGAGCGCTCGTAGGTGAGCGTGCCAGCCTCCGTGTAGGCGCCGACCGACACGACGTCGTGGTCGTCGGCCACCGCGAGCAGCGCCGCTCGCCGCTCGTCGTCGAGCCCGTCGAACCAGCCGCGGACCGTCACCCTGAAGATGCGCATCGGCCCAGGGTGCCAGGCCACCGTCGCCGCAGCGATCGACTTGTACGCTGCGCGGCCATGACAGACCTCGCCACCACTGCGCCGGCCTTCGTGGAGATGGCGCACAGCATCGTCTGGTGCACCGTCGCCACCACCCAGGCCGACGGCGCGCCCCGCACCCGCATCCTGCACCCGATCTGGGAGTGGGACGGCACCTCGCTGACCGGTTGGATCGCCACCTCGCCCACGTCGCCCAAGGCCGACGACCTGGCGGCCAACCCGCGCGTGTCCCTCACGTACTGGACGCCGAACCACGACACCTGCACCGCCGACTGCGACACCGCCTGGGAGACCAGCGACGAGGAGCGCGCCGCCGGCTGGGACCGGTTCCTGAACGGCCCGGAGCCGGTCGGCTACGACCCGTCGATCATCGCCGGGTGGACCGACCCGACCGCCGAGGCGTTCGGCATCCTGCGCCTGGAGCCCCACCGCCTGCGGTTGATGCCCGGCGCCCTGATGCTGAAGGGCGAGGGCGAGCTGCTGACCTGGAGCGCCTGAGCCGATCAGGCAGCGGGGATCTCGAGGGCGCCTTCGCCGACCACGACGGCGTCGCCGCTGACGAGCACCGCCGAGGCCTCGGCACCGTCGGTGTCGAGGGCGACGCGGATCTCGCTGGGTCGACCCATCTCCACGCCCTGCTCGATGACCCAGCGCAGTGGGCCCTTGGCGTGCTGGCGGCTGGCCGCGAGCAGTCCCGCTGCGGCAGAGGCGGCCGAGCCGGTGGCCGGGTCTTCGGACAGGCCCATGTCGGTGGCGTACATCCGGGCCCGCCAGCGGTCGAGGCTCTCGTCGAGCGGCGCTATGGGGTAGAGGTGCTCGGCGTCGGTGTGCTCGAGGTGCTCGCTCCACACCGTGTGGTCGACACGGGTGCGGGCCAGCACGTCGGCGTCGCGCAGGGGCACCACGCAGAACCCGAGGCCGCAGGACCACACGCCGGCCGAGAGCTTCGGGTGCAGCTCGGACGACTCGATCGACAGGGCTCGGGCCAGGATGTCGCGGTCGGGGGCGTCGCTGTAGGCCGGCGCCTGGACGGTTCGGAACGTGGCCGACGTGGTGGCGCCCGAGCGCTCGATGCTCACGGACACTTCGCCCACGCCCTCGGCCAGCACCACGCTGTCCGTCACCAGGCCGAGCTCGGCCAGCAGCACCGCGGTGCCGACCGTCGGGTGCCCGGCGAAGGGCAGCTCCGTGCTGCCGGTGAAGATCCTCGTCGGCCACGCCGTGGCCCCGTCGGCGGGGGAGCGGACGAAGACCGACTCCGACAGGTTCAGCTCCCGGGCCAGCACCTGCATCTGATCACCGGAGAGCTCGGGCGGGTCGACGAACACCGCCAGCGGGTTGCCGGCGTAGCGCCGGTCGGTGAACACGTCGAGCAGGTGGTAGCTGGCCCTGGCCATCCCGAGTTGCTACCGGAGCCGCCCGCGCAGAGCGAGCGGGTTCGCCTGCCTCAGCCCGGAGCGGTGCCCAGCAGGGTGCCGCAGGTCGGGCAGGACACAGCGAGCACGGTACGACCGGCTCCACCCTGGCCGTGCAGCGGTAGCCGGGTGCCGGTGACGCCCTCGGTCAGCGCGGCATCGCAGCGCGGGCAGCGCACCG
>DATCYI010000228.1:0-2056 GCA_036570385.1 Acidimicrobiales bacterium
GCTCGCCACCGGACCCGTCGGCCGGTGGTGGCTCCTCGCCCCTCTGGCCGTAGCGCTGGTGGTCGGCGAGTCGCTCCAGGTCGAGTTCGCCTATGGCCGCGACGTCCGTGCCGTGGACGTGTTCGAGGCCGTCCTGGCTCCCGTGCTGCTCCTGTTCGCGGGCCCCGCGGCGGTGCTCCTGGCGGTGCTGTCGAAGGCCGTGTCGCAGCACCGGCTCGGCATCGCTCGCACCAAGGCGACGTTCAACGTCGCCCAGTGGGCGGCTGCGGTCGGGGTGGCCAGCCTCGTGTACCGCTCGCTCGTCGGTGGCGACGCGGGGGACACGTCGACGTTGCCGTCGCTCGTCATCGCGCTCTTGGCCTTCGCCTTGGTGAACGAGCTCGCGATGGCCGCAGTGCTCTGCGTGGTGAACGACTCATCGCCGCGGGAGGTCCTGGCCGGGCTGGCGCCGCAGTACCCGTCGCACGCCCTGATCTGGACCGTGAACGCGGCGCTCGGCGTGCTCTTCGCCGTGGCGGTCGCGGCGGTGCCAGCCACCGCCTTCCTGCTCCTGGCCCCCCTCGCCTTCCTGCGCTGGAGCCACCGGGCCTACCTCTCGCTGCTGGCGGACCGCGCCCGGCTCGACGGGATGGCCCGGGCCATCTCCCACCTCGCCACGCCCATCGATCCCAGGGACTCGCTGGCGGCATTCCTTGAGGAGGTGCGCGGCGCCTTCTCCTCGACCTGCGTCGAGCTGGTGCTCTTCGACGGACCAGAGCTGTTGCGGGTCGGCCCCTGCCCCGCCGGCGACGAGCCCTCGGTGGAGCTCGCCGCCCTTCTCGTCGCCCGCGGCGGCATCCAGCGTGGCTCCGCGTCTGGGGCGGACGCGGAGCTGGCCGCCGCGCTCGTCTCGGCTGGTCGCCATGACGTCCTCGCCGCCCCGCTGGTTCGCGACGGCCGGGCCGTCGGTGCGCTCGTCTCCTACGACCGGACGGGCTTCGTGGAGGCCGACGAGGGCGAGATGGCGGTCATGGCCGCCCTCGCAGAGGTCGCCGTGCGAGCCATCGAGAAGAGCGAGCTTCTCGGGGTGATCGTCGAGGAGCGGCGCCGGCTCGCCGAGATCGTCGACCGCTCGTCGGACGGGATCTTCACCGTCGGCCGGAACGGTCGCATCGAGAGCTGGAACCCCGCGATGGAGGCGATGACGGGCATCGGAGCCGATCACATCGTCGGCGAGGTCGGCCTGGCCCGGCTGCTGCCGCAGGGCGTCGATGGTGAGCCCGTGCTGGTCGAGAGCTGGTCGACGTCGGGCATCCCCGCGGAGGTGCAGATCAGCACGGACGCGGGGGAGCGCTGGTTGGGCTGCTCGACCGCTGTCGGGGGCGGGGGCAGCACCCTGGTCGTCGTCGCTCGCGACGTGACCCGCGCCCGCGAGGTCGACCGGATGAAGGACGACCTCATCTCCACGGTCTCGCACGAGCTGCGGACGCCGTTGGCGACGATCCGTGGCTTCACCGAGCTGCTCGGGCCGTCATCCGACGTCACGGACGACGTGCGGCTCCAGGTGATCGACCGGATCCGGCGCGGAACCCACCGCCTCGAGCGCCTCGTCGCGAACCTGCTCGAGGTGTCGCGGATCGAGGGGAGGCGCGCGTCGACGGCGGCGCCGGCCGATCTGGATCTCGTCGCCATCGTGCACGACGTGGTCGAGGAGGTGCGGGAGTCGTGGCCCGACCGGCAGATCGACGTCGTGGTGGCGCCGGGAGCGCGGTGGGTGCGCGGCAACCTGCTCTCCTTGGAGCGGATCCTCATCAACCTCCTGTCGAACGCGCTCACGTACGCGACGAAGGGTCCGGTCGTCGTCGAGGTCCGCGACGACGGAGATGCCACGGTGGCGCTGTCGGTGCGCGACCAGGGGCCGGGGATCCCCCTGCGTGACCAGGAGCGGATCTTCGAGCGCTTCGAGCGCTTGGACACCGAGGGGTGCATGGCCGGCACGGGGCTCGGCCTCTACATCTCCCGCGGCCTCGCCGCAGCCATGGGCGTCGACCTGGACGTGCGCAGCGCGCCAGGCCAG
>DATCYI010000229.1:0-2565 GCA_036570385.1 Acidimicrobiales bacterium
GCCGCCAGGGCCGTAGCCCGCTCCGGCGCCCGCCCCTGACCAGCGACGTGAGGAGCCCAGGTACAAGACCGACGGCCAGGAGGTAGACCAGACCGGTACCCAAGGCGAAGGAGCGCTCCGTGCAGATCCTCGATGCCCGCCCACTCGACAGCGACGAGCTCGAGAGGCTCGACCGGTGCTGGCGGGCCACGAACTACCTGTCGGTCGGCCAGATCTACCTGCTGGGCAACCCGTTGCTGCACGAGAAGCTGGCTGACGAGCACGTCAAGCCCCGCTTGCTCGGCCACTGGGGGACGACTCCGGGTCTGAACCTCGTCTACGCCCACCTCAACCGGGTGATCGCAGCACGCGACCTCGACATGATCTACATCGCCGGCCCGGGCCACGGGGGCCCGGCGATGGTCGCCAACACCTGGCTCGAGGGCAGCTGGTCGGAGCACTACCCGGCGCTGGGTCGCGACGGGCGGGGCATGGCCGAGCTGTTCCGGCAGTTCTCCTTCCCCGGCGGCATCCCGAGCCACGTCGCGGCGGAGGTGCCGGGTTCGATCCACGAGGGCGGAGAGCTCGGCTACTCGCTGTCCCACGCCTTCGGAGCGGCGTTCGACGACCCTGACATCGTGGTCGCCTGCGTCATCGGTGACGGCGAGGCGGAGACCGGTCCGCTTGCCGCCGCCTGGCACTCGAACAAGTTCCTCGACCCCGTCGGCGACGGCGCGGTGCTCCCGATCCTGCACCTGAACGGCTACAAGATCGCCAACCCGACGATCCTCGACCGCATCGGCGACGACGAGCTCAGCGCCATGTTCCGGGGGTACGGGTGGGAGCCGTACCTCGTGGCCGGCGACGACCCCACGGAGGTGCACCAGCAGCTCGCAGCGACGCTCGACGTGACCCTCGACCAGATCGCTGCCATCCAGCACGCGGCCCGGGTCGACGGCAGCACAGAGCGCGCCCGCTGGCCGATGATCGTCCTGCGCACCCCGAAGGGCTGGACCGGGCCGGCCGAGATCGATGGCAAGCCGGTGGAGGGCACGTGGCGCGCCCACCAGGTCCCCTTCGCCGACGTGCGCGGCAACAAGGACCACATGCGCATGCTCGAGGACTGGATGCGCAGCTACCGCCCCGACGAGCTCTTCGAGGAGGACGGTCGCCCCCGGGCGGACCTCGTCGACTGGCTGCCATCCGGCGATCGGCGCATGGGCTCGAACCCGAAGGCCAACGGCGGCCGGCTCCTGCGGCCGCTCGAGCTGCCGAGCATCCGCGACTTCGCCGTGGAGGTGAAGGAGCCCGGCACGCCCACCTCGGAGCCGACGCGCGTCCTCGGTGGCTGGCTGCGCGAGGTGATGCGTGCCGACGAGAACGAGCGGAGCTTCCGGCTGTTCGGACCGGACGAGACCGCATCGAACCGGCTCCAGGATGTGTACGAGGTGACGGACAAGGTGTGGCAGGCCGAGATCCGTGACGTCGACGAGCACCTGGCGCGGAGCGGTCGCGTGATGGAGATCCTCTCGGAGCACACCTGCCAGGGCTGGCTCGAGGGCTACCTGCTCACCGGTCGGCACGGCCTCTTCTCCTGCTACGAGGCGTTCATCCACCTCGTCGACTCGATGTTCAACCAGCACGCGAAGTGGCTGAAGGTCACGCGCGACCTGGAGTGGCGGCGCGACATCGCGTCGCTCAACTACCTGCTCACCTCGCACGTGTGGCGCCAGGACCACAACGGCTTCAGCCACCAGGATCCCGGCTTCATCGACCACGTCATCAACAAGAAGGCCGACGTCATCCGGGTGTACCTGCCGCCCGACAGCAACTGCTTGCTGTCGGTGGCCGAGCACTGCCTGGCCAGCCGCAGCTACGTCAACGTGATCGTGTCGGGCAAGCAGCCGACGCCGACGTGGCTGTCGATCGAAGACGCGGAGCTGCACTGCGCCCGCGGCATCGGCATCTGGGACTGGGCGAGCAACGACGACGGCGACCCCGACGTCGTGCTGGCCTGCGCCGGCGACATCCCGACCGTGGAGGTGCTGGCCGCCACGTCGATCCTGCGCGATCGGCTCCCCGACCTGCGGGTGAGGGTGATCAACGTGGTCGACCTCATGCGCCTGCAGCACGAGGGCGAGCACCCGCACGGCCTGTCCGACCACCTCTACGACGCTCTGTTCACGACGGACCGCCCGGTGATCTTCGCCTACCACGGCTATCCGTGGCTGATCCACCGCCTCACCTACCGGCGCACAGGCCACGAGCACATGCACGTGCGCGGCTACAAGGAGGAGGGAACCACCACCACCCCGTTCGACATGCTGGTGATGAACGACATGGACCGGTTCCACCTCGTGATGGACGTCATCGACCGGGTGCCCGGGCTCGGTTCGCGCGCTGCTGTTCTGCGACAGGACATGGTCGACATGCGCACGCTCCACCACCGCCACACGCGCCTGGAGGGCCAGGACCTGCCCGACGTCGTGCAGTGGACCTGGTCGGGGACGAGCGCCACCGGCTGACCGGCGCTGTCGTGGCCCGTGCGGGCCTCGGCCACATGCCAGGATTCAGCGGTGATCCGAC
>DATCYI010000230.1:0-2471 GCA_036570385.1 Acidimicrobiales bacterium
CAGCGAGGGAGCGAGCTCGTCGGCGAGGGCGACGCGCAGGGTGCGGCCCGTCTGGTTGCGGACCGTCCAGGAGATGGTCCCGCTGCCGCCGAGCGAGAGGACGGGTGGCAGCTCGCGGTCGACCGCGAGCCGCTCTGGATCCACCGCCCTCGCGGAGTCGACCAGGGCGAGCAGCAGCAGAGCGCCGTTGACCCAGAGGAGCGGCGCGAGGCCGTCGTTCGGCCACGCCAGCACCAGGACCGAGGCCAGCGCGGCCACGATCGCCAGGCGCCGCGTGGGGACGGGTCTCACCGGGGCACGGGGACGGTGGCGAGGATGCCGTCGAGCACGGCGTCGGGGCTGACACCTTCGAGCTCGACCTCGGGGCGCAGCGCGATGCGGTGCCGCAGCGCGGGCTTGGCCATGGCCTTCACCTCGTCGGGGGTGACGAAGTCCCGACCGATGAGCCAGGTCCAGGCCTTGGCCGCGTGCAGGAGCATGGCCGTGCCGCGGGGCGACACGCCGAGCGACAGCGAGGGCGACTCCCGGGTGGCCCGCGCCAGCGCGACGAGGTAGGCGATGACCGGCGGCTCCACCCGCACCGCGTCGATGAGCGGGCGCGCGGCGAGGATGTCGGCGGCGGTGGCCACCGGGCTGATGTGAGACGCCAGGTCGTGCGGGTCCATGCCCTCGTGGTGGCGCACCAGCACGGCGTGCTCCTGCTCGGCGGTGGGATAGCCCACGTGGAGCTTCAGGAGGAAGCGGTCGAGCTGCGCCTCGGGCAGCGGATAGGTGCCCTCGTACTCCACGGGGTTCTGCGTGGCGATGACGATGAACGGGTCGGGCAGGGCGCGAGCGTGGCCCTCGACGGTTACCTGGCGCTCCTCCATCGCCTCGAGCAGGGCGGCCTGCGTCTTCGGCGGCGTGCGGTTGATCTCGTCGGCGAGCAGCAGGTTTGTGAACACCGGCCCCTCACGGAAGCGGAACGACCCCGCTCCGCCGGGTGCCGCGTCCGACGTGTAGACGAGCTGGCCCAGCAGATCGGAGGGCATCAGGTCGGGCGTGAACTGGACCCGTGTGAAGTCGAGCGACAGCGAGCTGGCCAGCGCCTTCGCGATCAGCGTCTTGGCGACCCCGGGCACCCCTTCGAGCAGCACGTGACCGCCCACGAGCAGCGACGTGACCAGCCCCGACAGCACCCCGTCTTGACCGACGACGACCTTGGCCACCTCCTCTCGCACGGCGACGACAGCAGCGCGCGGGTCGTGAGAACTTGTGGCTTGGCTCAACGCAGGACCTCCGAGGTGACTGAAGACGAGGTGCGGGCGACGGCTACGAGGCCGTCGTCGTCGTGGACCGGGTGATCGCCGAGAGCGACCGTGACGTCTTCGGCGGCGAGACCGGTGCGGCTCTCGACCATGCCCACGAGCACGTCGTCGGGCGCGCTCTCCGGCACGCCGAGGCGAGATCGCAGCCGTCGCCGCAGCCGACCCCGGATCGCGGCTGCAGCAGCATCCGGTCGACGGGTGCGGCCGAGGAGCCGGCCCACCGCGGCCACGAGCTCCGACCCGGCGATGCGCACCGGCTGGTCCTCACGCACCGGGCGACCGAGGCGGATGGCCCGCCAGACGGCGTAGAGGACGAAGGCCACCCCCAGCTGCAGGAGGGCGCGCTCCACGCCTGGCGGGATCAGATCGATGAGCGACTCGTCGCCGCCGCCGGCGGGCACCGGCGGATCCAGGAAGCGCACGGCTGTCGCCGGCTCGGGGGCGAGGAGGGCGGCGGCGAGCACGGCGTTGTCGTGCTCGTCGAGGAGCTCGTTGGTGAGCGCGGCGGCGCCGCCGATGGCCACGATGTCGCCGGCGCCGACCTCGCCGGTGACCACGTAGGCGCCGTCGCCCTCACGGAAGCACCACTCGACGCCGGGCGTGATCTCGTAGCGCTCGGCCGACCCGGCCTCGACCTCCTCCACCGCCGCGAGGGCCTCGATGTTGCAGGATCCGCCGGAGATGGGGCCGGTGGGCAGGTCGAGCAGGGCGCGATCTACGGTCAGCGGCGTCAGCGGCGACCCGGGGTCGGTCACGACCAGTCGACCGCCGTCCTCCACCCAGTCGAGCACGAGGTCGAGCTGCTCGTCGTCGAGGTCGTCACGCAGGAGGAGGGCCACGTCGTCGCCTTGCGCCGGCAGTCCCGTGGCCAGGGAGACCTCGGCATCGAGCGCCTCCAGCAGCGACACCAGCGCGCTGGTGCCGAGCGGTCCGTCGGAGCGCGGGTCGAGGGGCGGGCCATCACGCCCCGGTCGCCCCCCGGCCAGGGCGGCCACCAGCAGAGCCGCGCCCACGCTGACGGCGACGATCACGCCGCGAGGTGGTGTCCTGCGCGCCATCAGCGACCGGCTCCGGCTGCCGCGCGGGCCGGGCCGAGCACCAGTGCGTCGAGCTCCCGGAACCGCGCCGACTCCTCGACACCGGTGGACACGTCGCCGTACCACG
>DATCYI010000231.1:0-6446 GCA_036570385.1 Acidimicrobiales bacterium
GGCCCCGGTGGCGGTCGCCCCGGTGGCGGTCGCGGTCCCCAGCAGCGCCCGCCCCGTCGCAAGGGCGGTCGTCGGCGTAGGAGCCGTGAGGAGCTCCAGCCGATGGACCTCCCCACGTACACGCCCAAGGAGGCTCCGGTCCCCGAGGGCGACGTGGTCATCGAGCGCAGCTCGACGCCCCAGGAGCTCGGTCCCAAGGTCAACCGCACGGCGGCCGACGTCGTCCGGTTCCTCATGCAGCTCGGTGAGATGGTCACCGCCACCCAGTCCCTCAGCGATGAGCAGATCGAGCTCTTCGCCGAGGAGATCGGCGCCACCATCCGCCTCGTCAACCCCGGCGAGGAGCAGGAGGTCGAGCTCCAGAAGGTGCTCGGCGTCGACGAGCTCCTCGACGACAGCGACGACGAGAACGCGGTCACGCGCGCCCCGATCATCACCGTGATGGGCCACGTCGACCACGGCAAGACGAAGCTGCTCGACAAGATCCGCGACGCCAGCGTCGCCTCCGGCGAGGCCGGCGGCATCACGCAGGCCATCGGCGCCTACCAGGCCAGCAAGAACGGCCGCGCCATCACCTTCATCGACACCCCGGGCCACGAGGCGTTCACCGCCATGCGCGCCCGTGGTGCCGAAGCGACCGACATCGTCGTCCTGGTCGTGGCTGCCGACGACGGCGTGATGCCCCAGACGATCGAGGCGCTCAACCACGCCAAGGCGTCGGGCGCCCCCATCGTGGTGGCGATCAACAAGATCGACCGCGAGCAGGCCCAGCCCGACCGCGTGAAGCAGCAGCTCTCCGAGCACGACCTCATCCCTCAGGACTGGGGTGGCGACGTGGAGATGATCCCCGTCTCCGCTCTCACCGGCGAGGGCGTCGACGACCTGCTCGAGACGCTGCTCCTCGTCGCCGACGTCGAAGACCTCAAGGCCAACCCCGAGGGCCGCGCCGCCGGCGTCGTGCTCGAGTCGCACCTCGACATCGGTCGCGGTCCGGTGGCGAACATCCTCGTGCAGCGGGGAACGCTGCGGGTCGGCGAGCCCCTCGTGGCCGGTCCGGCCTGGGGTCGTGTCCGGGCGCTCATCAACCACCTCGGAGAGCAGGTCAAGGAGGCCGGGCCGTCGATGCCCGTCCAGGTCCTCGGCCTCAACGACGTCGCCGACGCCGGCGACAGCTTCGTGGTCGCCCCCGACGAGAAGACCGCCCGTTCGGTCGCCGAGAAGCGCGAGCACTGGCACCGGGTCGCCAACCTCGGCCAGGTGGCCGGCGCCGCCGGAGGAAAGCTCGAGGACATCTTCGAGCAGATCCAGCGCGGCGACGTCGCCACTCTCAACATCCTGCTCAAGTCCGACACCACCGGCTCCCTCGAGGCGCTCACCGAGAGCCTCAAGAAGCTCGAGCGCGACGAGGTCAAGCTGGCCTTCGTGCACCGGGCGGTCGGTGGCATCACCCAGCAGGACGTGCAGCTGGCAGCCACGTCGGGTGCGACCATCATCGGCTTCAACGTCCGTCCCGACCGCAAGGCTCGGGAGATGGCGCAGGCCGAAGAGGTCGAGGTCCGGACCTACGAGATCATCTACCAGATCCTCGAGGACATCGAGAGCGCCCTCGTGGGCATGCTCGCCCCCGAGTACGAAGAGGTGGTCACCGGCGAGGCCGAGGTGCGAGAGATCTTCTCCGTGCCCCGCATCGGTCGCATCGCCGGCTGCATGGTGCTCAACGGCACCATCACCAGGAACTCCAAGGTCCGCTTCCTGCGGGAGGGCACGATCATCTGGAAGGGCGCCGTCAACTCTCTGCGTCGCTTCAAGGACGACGTGCGCGAGGTCCACGCCGGCTTCGAGTGCGGCATCGGCCTCAGCGACTTCCAGGACCTGAAGCAGGGCGACATCATCGAGACGTTCGAGGAGCGCGAGATCCCGCGCACCTAGACAAGGGAGGGTGACATGGCCAAGCGCACCCGCCGCACGCCCAGCACCGCACGGGAGTATCCGCGCACGGCGAGGCTGAACCAGCTGTTCCAGGAGATCCTCGCGGAGGAGCTGGAGCGCCACGACGACGACCGCCTCGACCTGGTCACGATCATGTCGGTCGAGACCGACGCCGACCTCGGTCGCGCCGTCGTCTACTACGACACCCTTGGCGGGGTGGACGACGACGCGGAGGTCCTCGAGGCCCTCGGCGAGATCCGTCACCGCCTGCAGCGGTCGATCGCGAGCCAGACGCGCGTGAAGCGCACGCCCGAGCTCGTGTTCCGGCCCGACGACGTGAGCCGGGGCGCGGCGCGCCTCGAAGAGGTGCTCCGCAGCATCCACGAGTCCGACCGCCCCTCCGAGGACTGACCCGATGGGTCGTCGAGGAGGTGGGCCCGCCGGGCCCGACGGCCTGGCCGTCGTCGACAAGGCGGCCGGGTGGACAAGCCACGACGTGGTGGCCAAGGCCCGCGGGCTGCTCGGCACCCGCAAGGTCGGCCACTCCGGCACGCTCGACCCCGACGCCACCGGCGTGCTGCTGCTGGGCGTGGGCAAGGCGACGCGCCTCCTGCGCTACCTGGGGCTCGGGCCCAAGAGCTACACGGGCGTGATCGTGCTCGGCACGGCCACCTCCACCCTCGACGCATCGGGCGAGGTCACCGGCACCTGGGACATGAGCTCGGCCACGGTGGACGACGTCCGTGCGGCGGCCGAGGTGCTCACCGGCGACATCCTCCAGGTCCCGCCGATGGTCTCGGCCGTCCACGTCGGCGGCCGGCGCCTGCACGAGCTCGCACGCGAGGGGCTAGAGGTCGAGCGCGAGGCCCGGCCGGTCACCGTGCACTCCTTCTCGGTGGGTGAGCCGGTCGCCCCGGGCCGCTTCCCGATCGAGGTCAGCTGCAGCTCTGGCACCTACATCCGGTCCCTGGCTGCCGACGTCGGCACGGCGCTGGGCGGCGGCGCTCACCTGAGCGACCTGCGCCGCACCGCCATCGGGTCGTTCACCACGGCCGCCGCTGTGCCCATCGAGGCGCTCACCCCCGATCACCTGCTCACCCCGGCCGAGGCGCTGCGCGACCTGCCTGCGACGGTCGTCGACGCCACCGTCGCGGCCGATGTGGCCCACGGGAAGGTGCTGCCGGTCGAGGTGCTGGGCGTCGACTCGGCCACGGGCGGTCCGTGGCCGGTGCTCGACTCCGACGGGGTGCTGCTCGCCGTGTACGAGCCACATCGCGGTGACACCGCCAAGCCGGCGGTTGTGCTGGCCGCACCGGTGGCGCCGTAACCTCGTCGCATGGAGGTGGTGCGCGACGCGGGGGCCTGTCCTCCGCACGATTCCGGCAGCGTCGTCACCATCGGCGCGTACGACGGCGTGCACCTCGGGCACCGCGTCGTGATCGACCACGTGCGGCGTCGCGCCGGCAGCAGCGGTCTGAGCTCGGCGGTCGTCACCTTCGACCGGCATCCGGCCTCCGTCGTGCGCCCGGAGTCGGCTCCGCGTCTGCTCACCGACCTCGACCAGAAGCTCGAGCTGCTGGCCGCCACGGGCATCGACAGGTGCCTGGTGGTCGCCTTCGACGAGGCCCGCTCGAAGGAGCCCGCTGAGGACTTCGTCCGGGAGGTCCTCGTCGGGTGCCTCGGCGCCAAGGTCGTGATCGTGGGGGAGGACTTCCACTTCGGCCACGAGCGCCGAGGCAACGTCGAGCTCCTCCGCTCCATGGGTGCCGAGCTCGGCTTCGAGGTCGAGGGCCTCGCTCTCGTCGACGCCGACGGCAACCCGGCGCCCAACGGTGAGAAGGCGTCCTCGACCGCCATCCGCCACGCGCTGGCCGAGGGCGACCTGCCCCGCGCCCGGGCCATGCTCGGTCGTGCCTACGAGGTGCGAGGCGTCGTCGCCCACGGCGACGAGCGCGGCCGCGAGCTCGGCTTCCCGACCGCCAACGTCTCGGTCCCCGGCGACATCCTGCTGCCGGCCGACGGCATCTACGCAGGCTGGCTGGTCCGCGCCGACGGAGAGGTGCTGCCCTCGGCGCTGTCGCTGGGGCGGCGTCCGACCTTCTACGCCGAGGCCCACGCGAGCTTGCTCGAGGTCCACGTGCTCGACTTCTCCGGCGACCTCTACGACGAAGCCGTCGGCGTGCGCTTCGAGGCCCGCCTGCGCGGCGAGGTCCGCTTCGACAGCGTCGATGCGCTGGTCGAGCAGATCCAGCGGGACTGCGACGAGGCGCGGGCGATCCTGGTCGGGCAGGCCGGCCAGCGCGGATGAACGATCCGGGGCCGCGGATCGACAAGACTCGTGCGATGGCCGACAAGGGCTGGGAGCCCATCGCTGTGCGCACCGAGGCGGATCCAGAGCCCACCCGCGCCGGCGACGGCAAGAAGGTCCGCCACCTGGTCATAGCGCAGGACCCGATCGTCGGTCCCGGCCCGACGCCCGAGGAGGAGGCGCAGCTCGCGCTGCCGCGGCTGGCCCGGCACCAGATCGTGCTCGACGACGGGCACCAGGTCGGGGTGGCGGTCTGCGGCCAGGGCGTGCCCCTGGTCGTGGTGCACGGGTTCTCGGCCGAGGGGATCCTCTACGCGCAGACCCTCTCACGCCTCGTCGACCTCGGCTTCAAGGTCATAGCCGTCGACACCGCCGGCCACGGCGGGACGCTGGGGCTGCCCACCAGCGCCCAGAGCATGCAGAGCTACGCCGAGCTGCTCGGTCGGGTGCTCGATCACCTGGGCGTGAGCAAGGCCGTGCTGGTCGGCCACTCGATGGGCGGTCGCCTGGTGGCCGAGCTGGCGGCCCGCCAGCCGGAGCGAGCCATCGCGGTGATCCTGCTCGACGCGATCGTCGGCGACACCTGGGACCGGATGGTCAACCTGTTCCGCTTCTGCCCGCCGCTGCTCGTCGGGGTCGGCGCCACGCTGGCCGTCGACACGGTCTCCACGGTGCCCTGGTTCCGTGACCCCAAGCAGGCGATGAAGCTCGGTCGGCTCGTCAGGCCCACCCTGGCGGCCCACGCCCGGCGGCCGTGGCGGCTGCTCGGCCCGGTGGCCTCGATCATGCGGAGCAGCGGCACCAAGTGGATGCTCGAGGAGCTGCGCGACCAGCGGATCCCGGTCTTCGCGGTTCACGGTGAGCGCGACATCGCCGTCCCGCTGTCCACCGCCAAGGCCGCGGCGAAGCGGTCGCGGGGCGACCTCGTGGTGGTGCGTGGCGCCACCCACTCCTGGCTGCTGAAGGACCCCGAGACCCTGCCGGCGATCATGCTGGAGCTCATGAAGGGCCGTCTCGGCACCGCGGTGCTGAAGACCCGGCTCGACAGCGGCGTCGACGTGGACGCCACCCCTGACGAGGTCGAGGCCGCCCTCTACGACGAGGACGCCCTCGTGCTCGAGCTCACCCCGCGCCAGGCCTTCATCGACACCGCGGAGCTGCACCGGCCCCCGCGGTTCGAGTGGTCGCTCCACCGGGCCCGGCAGTAGCGCGCCCACGCGGAGGTGGCCGGTGCGACGGCCACCCTGGTACCCTTACAGGGTCCTCAGCGGCCGCTGCGCGTCTGCCGAGGAGCTTTGCCCCCCACCGCGCCAGCGTGCAGTGCACATGCCCTGCGCCAGCGCCCGAGGGAGCCGGGCCCCAGTTCCCACCTCCGACCGGAGACCCCTACACACATGTCTGAGCAGATCGACAAGGCCAAGGCCGGCATCATCGAGGAGCACCGCCTCCACGAGACCGACACCGGCAGCCCCGAGGTCCAGATCGCGATCCTCACCAAGCGGATCAACCATCTGAACGAGCACCTCCAGAAGCACAAGAAGGACCACCACAGCCGGCGCGGCCTGCTGATGCTGGTGGGCCAGCGGCGGCGGCTCCTCGACTACGTCCGCAAGAACGACGTCGAGCGCTACCGCACGATCATCGCCAAGATGGGCTTGCGCCGCTAGCAAATCGATCTGCCGACGGGCGGTCCACATGGGCCGCCCTCCGCAGTTTTCAGCCAACCCAAACACACGCACATGGCGGCAGGACGGGTCAGCTGCCAGTTGCCGGCTCCCGGGGCTCAGCTCCGGTGGCCGACAACTGGGAACTGGCCCCGCCGCCCGATCCAGCACCGGGGAGTCCCGGCTGGCCAAGGAGAAGCAACATGGCGGAAGCCATCACCGTGTCGGCGCCCATCAGCGGCACCGACAAGACCCTCTCGTTCGAGACAGGCAAGCTCGCCTTCCAGAGCCAGGGCGCAGTCGTCGCCCGCATCGCGGGCACCGAGGCCCTCGTCACCGCCAACGCCGCCAAGGGCATCCGCGAAGGCATCGACTTCTTCCCGCTCACCGTCGACGTCGAGGAGCGCATGTACGCCGCCGGGCGCATCCCCGGCTCGTTCTTCCGTCGGGAGGGCCGTCCCACCGACGCCGCCATCCTGGCCTGCCGCCTGATCGACCGGCCGCTGCGCCCGTCGTTCGCCGACGGCTTCCGCAACGAGACCCAG
>DATCYI010000232.1:0-5016 GCA_036570385.1 Acidimicrobiales bacterium
AGCGTCGCCGCGATGCGCACGACGGTTTCGGGCCTGCGTGGCGGCCGCCCGCTGCTGCAGTTCCGGGCCACCTGGTTCTGCACCACCGACATCGACGCCGACTGGGCGCTGCTGCAGAACGGCTGGCACCTGTCGGTGCAGGGCGACACCCCGCTCGAGGTCGACCTGCTCATGCCCACCCCCGTGGAGGAGCTGGCCGGGGTGACCCCGGGCTACACGGCGCACCGGGCGGTGAACGCCGTCCCTGCCGTCTGCACCGCCGAGCCCGGCATCCGCACCAGCATCGACCTCCCCCAGATCATCCCCACCCTCGGTTGAAGCGCGCGCTTCAGTCGCTGACATCCTGAGCGGGCCCGGCGCCCAGAGGAGCAGAACGTGACAGAGACCCAGCCCGCCCCCGCGATCACCCGGATCCTCCCGGAGCTCACCCCGGACGTGGAGTGGTTCTGGACGTCGGGGCGCGACGGCCAGCTTCGGATCCAGGGCTGCACCGACTGCGGCACGCTCGTCCACCCGCCGGTGCCGATCTGCCCGGCCTGCCGCAGCCGCGCGTGGGAGCCCAAGGTCGTGTCGGGCCGGGCGACGGTGGTCGGCGTGACGGTCAACGCGCACCCGTGGATGCCGACGATGCCGCCGCCCTACGTGATCGCCAACGTCGCCCTGGAGGAGGACGCCTCCGTCCGCCTCACCACCAACGTCGTCGGCTGCGAGCCCGACGACGTGCGCCTCGGCCAGGAGGTCGCCGTGCGCTTCGAGCAGCAGGGCGACGTGTTCCTGCCGCTGTTCGAGCCGACAGGCGGCCCCGACGCCCCCGACCGCGTGCCCGAGCCGAAGCTGCCGACCCCCCGCGCTCCGCTCAGCGACGACCGCTTCGAGCACCGCTCCGTGCTCTCCGGCATCGGCCGGGCCGGCCTCGGGCGTCGCCTCATGGTCGACCCCCTGTCGCTGACGGTCGACGCGTGCCTGGAGGCGGTCGCCGACGCCGGCCTCACCCTCGACGACATCGACGGGCTCTCTACCTACCCCGGCGGCATGGGGATGGGCATGAGCGAGGGCGGCGTCACCGCGGTGGAGGAGGCCCTGCGGATCCATCCCACCTGGCACAACGGAGGCGGCGACCTGCCCGGTCCGGGCGGGTCGATCGTCGCCGCGATGATGGCCGTGGCCTCCGGCCTGTGCCGCCACGTCCTGTGCTTCCGCACGGTCTGGGAGTCGACCTACGCCACCCTCGGGCTGCGCGGTGGCGGGGGCGGCGGCGCGTCGGGCTGGATGCAGTGGCGGATGCCCTTCGGCGCGATGTCGGCGTCCAACTGGATCGGCATGAACGCCAACCAGTACCTCGCCCGCTACGGCGCCTCCCGCGAGATGCTCGGCTGGATCGCCATCAACGGTCGCACCAACGCCGGCCGCAACCCCGCGGCGATCTACCGCGAGCCGATGACGATGGACGACTACATGGCGGCCCGCCCGATCACCACGCCGTTCGGCCTCTACGACTGCGACGTGCCATGCGACGCGTCGATCGCCGTCGTCGTCTCGGCCGCCGACGTGGCCGCCGACCTGCCCAAGCCGGCCATCCGGATCGATGCCGTGGGCACGCAGATCCTCGAGCGGGTGTCGTGGGACCAGGGCACGATCACCCACGAGCCCCAGGTGCTCGGCCAGTCGGCCCACCTCTGGACCCGCACCAGCCTGCGCCCGGCCGATGTCGATCTGGCCCTGCTCTACGACGGCTTCACCTTCAACGCCATCTCCTGGCTGGAGGGCCTCGGCTTCTGCGGGATAGGCGAGGCGCAGGACTGGCTCGACGGCGGCCGGCGCATCGCCCTCGACGGCGAGCTCCCCGTGAACCCCCACGGCGGCCAGCTCTCCGAGGGACGGACCCACGGCTACGGCTTCTTCTACGAGGCCGTCACGCAGCTCCGCCACGACGCCGGCGAGCGCCAGGTCGCCGACGCCAAGACCGCTGTCGTCACCTCCGGCGGAGGCACCCCGTCAGGCGTCCTGCTCCTCCAGCGCGACGGCGCCTGAGGCCGCACCCCATCGGAACTGGGGGTGGTTGATGGCCTATGTGGCCACTTACCATCCCCAGAACCGATTGGGTAACGGGACTCGCGGCAGGCAAGAGCGTGACTTGCGGCACCCTTCGGCGCGGTGCGAGTCTGGCCCTTCGACCACCGAGCACCTTGGTGGGGGACGAAGGAGCAGGTAGTGCCAGTTCTGAAGCCCGGAGCGCGACTGCGCTCGTCGGTCTGTGACGCCGAGTTCGCAGTGGTGAAGGCCCCCGCGGACGACGTCGACCTGCGCTGCGGCGGGCAGCCCATGGTCCCTGTGGGCGAGGATCCGCCCGCCGGCCTCTCCGCCAACGGCTTCCAGGAAGGCAGCCTCATCGGCAAGCGCTACACCGACGACGCCGCCACCGTCGAGGTGCTGTGCACCAAGGCGGGCACCTCGTCGCTGTCGCTCGGCGACGAAGCGCTGGTCCTCAAGGACGCCAAGCCGCTTCCCTCCTCCGACTGAAGGGCTGACCGTGCACCTCGGCATGCTGCTGCAGATGGCCGCCGACGGCGCAGGGGAGCGCATCGCGCTCGGCTCGCGCAGCGGCGGTCTCACCCTTGCCGAGCTGGGCCTGCGATCGCAGCGGGCTGGCACGATCTTCGCCGGGCGCAACGGCGAGCGGGTGGCGATGATCGACCTCAACTCCGAGGCCGTCCCGATCGCGCTGTTCGGCGCGGCGCTGGCCAACAAGGCCTTCGTGCCGATCAACTACCGCCTCACCGACGAGCAGCTCCGCGACCTCGTGCGTCGCACCGCTCCGGCCACGGTGATCGTGGGCGAGGGCATCGCCGAGCGCCTGGGCGACATCGAGGGCATCGAGCTCGTCACCCGCAAGGAGCTGCTCGACCTCGTCGACGATGCCGGCATCGAGCTGGCCGACCCCTACGCCTGCGATCCCGATGCGATCGCCGTCCTGCTCTACACGAGCGGCACCACAGGTGAGCCGAAGGCCGCCGTGCTGCGCCACCGCAACCTGGCGTCCTACGTCATCTCCAGCGTCGAGTTCGCGGGTGCGGGTGAGGACGAGGCCGCCATCACCAGCGTGCCGCCGTACCACATCGCCGGGATCTCCTCGGTGCTGTCGTCCACCTACGCGGGCCGGCGCGTGGTGCACCTCGAGGCCTTCGATCCGCAGCTCTGGGTCGAGTCGGTGCGGGCCGAGGCGGTCACCCACGCCATGGTCGTGCCCACGATGCTGAACCGCATCCTCGACGTGATCGAAGACGATGGCGGCGGCCTGCCGTCGCTGCGCGCCCTCTCCTACGGCGGCGGCCCGATGCCGGTGGCCGTGATCGAGCGGGCCATCGCCTTGCTGCCTGACGTCGGCTTCGTCAACGCCTACGGCCTCACCGAGACGTCGAGCACCATCGCCCTCCTCGGCCCCGACGACCACCGCGAGGCCTTCGCCAGCGACGATCCCGCGGTGCGGGGCCGGCTGGGGTCGGTCGGCCGGCCGCTGCCCAGCGTCGAGGTGACGATCCGCGACGCGGCCGGCGAGCCGCTCCCCGCGGGCGAGCGCGGCGAGATCTGGGTGAGCGGTGAGCAGGTGTCCGGCGAGTACCTCGGCCGCGACGGCGGCCTCGCCGACGGCTGGTTCCAGACGCGCGACGCCGGCCACCTCGACGACGCCGGCTTCCTCTACGTGCACGGCCGCCTCGACGACGTCATCGTCCGCGGCGGCGAGAACCTCTCCCCGGGGGAGATCGAGTCGGTCCTGGTCGAGCACCCCGCTGTCGACTCCGCTGCCGTCGTCGGTGTCCCCGACGAGGAGTGGGGCGAGAAGGTGGTGGCCGCGGTCGTCACGCTGCCCGGCTCCGAGGTGACCGAGGAGGAGCTGCGGGACTTCGTGCGGGCCCGCCTGCGCTCCACCAAGACGCCCGAGCGGATCGAGATCCGCGGCGAGCTGCCCTTCAACGAGACCGGCAAGCTGCTGCGTCGCGTCCTGCGCGACGAGCTGGCCGCCACGTTCGGCTGAGCGGGAAGCCGTGACAGATCACGTCGGGGGTCGCTGGTTCGAGGAGCTGACGCCCGGGCTGGTGATCCGCCACGCCATGACCCGCACTGTCACCGAGGGCGACAACACGCTGTTCTCGGTGATGACGATGAACCCGCAGCCGCTGCACCTCGACGAGAGCTTCGCCGAGGGCACCGAGTTCGGCACCCGGGTCGTGAACAGCCTCTTCACGCTGTCGCTGCTCGTGGGCATGTCGGTATACGAGACGACCCTCGGCACCACGGTCGCCAACCTCGGCTTCGAGGAGATCGCCTTCCCCGCTCCGGTCATCCCGGGCGACTCCATCCACGCTGAGACCGAGGTGGTGGCCGCCCGCCCGTCGTCCTCCCGTCCCGGCCACGGCATCGTCACCTTCGAGCACCGGGCCTACAACCAGCGCGACGAGCTCGTCGCCCGCTGCCGCCGCGCCGCCCTCATGCGCTCAGCGCCCACCTCCTGACTTCTAGTGGTGTGTCGCTGAAATGATTCGCCGGGTCTCGCCGGCCCTCGACGCCGCTGGACGGCGTCCTCCTCCTCGCCGCAGCTACGGCTGCGCCTTCGTCGTGCGTCCTTGCCAGCGACGCCGATGACTCGCCGATCCACCGACGCCATTTCAGCGACGCACCACTAGTTTGGGGGCGTGACGGCGCTTCGGCAGCGGGTGCGCGACGCGCTGGCCACGATCTCCTCCACGCCGTGGCGGCGGGCACCTTGCTTGCTCCGTCGACGGCCGGGGGTGCTGGCGGCGGTGGCGGGGGCTTGTGCGGTGATGGTGGCCGCGGTGGCGGCGGTGCCGCTGTTCCTCTCATCGGTGGGCAGCGCCTCGCTGGCTCTGCAGGCGTCTGAGCGCTGTCCGCGCGACACGGGGGCGTCAGTGCCGCTGCAGCTCGACGCTACGGGCGTGGAGGCGCCGCCTGACGACCCGTTCAGCGCCGTCAGCGACCGGCTGGGACCGTCGAACCGGT
>DATCYI010000233.1:0-6924 GCA_036570385.1 Acidimicrobiales bacterium
CGGCAGGTAGCGGGCCGGGATGGCGGCGATCGTCGCTTCGAGCACCGGTGCGAACGATCGGGGGGCGCCCAGGTCCTTCAGGCAGCGCGACCAGAACCAGGCGCTCTGGGCCAGCGACACGAGCCCCAGCGCCAGCGCGGCGACGAGCGGCAGGGGCCGGGCGCCGTCCACCAGGTCGGCCACGTCGTCGCGGCGGATGACCAGTACCGCCACCGCGGCGACGACCAGCGCCACCGAGTAGGCGCGCCTCACCCACACCTTCCAGCCCCGGGCGGGCTCAGCTCGTGTCACGGGGATTCAGGTGGTGGCGCGATGCCGAGGCGCTCGACGAGCAGGTCGAGGGCGCGGGCCAGCAGCGACGCCATCTGGTCGCGGCGGGTGGAGGCGCCGGGATCGAGGCGGCCGGCGGAAACGCCGGTGACGATCCCCTCGGCGGCGACGGCGTTGATGGCGGGCTCGTGGGTGGAGCCGGTGTCGTCGGCGAACGCATCACCGGGGTTGGGCGGGAGCTGCACGCCGATGTGCTCGAAGGTGCGGGCGAGCAGCGCGGCGGTCTGGGCCCGGTCGACGTCGGACTTGGGGTCGAACCGGGCGCTGCCGACGCCCTGGACGATGCCGAGCGCGGCCAGGGAGTTGATGGCGTCCTCGTGCACGAGGCCGTCATCGTCCTCGAAGTAGTCGTCGCCGTCGGGGAGGTTGCCGCCGGCGGCTTCGAGGAAGCGGGCGACGAACGACGCCATCTGGGCTCGCGTCACCCGGCCGGCAGGCCCGTAGGTGTCGTCGTCGATGCCGGAGGTGACCTGCCAGTCGAGGGCGCAGGCGATGGCGGCGCGGTGGACGTTGTCCTCGCCCACGTCGTCGAACACGTCTCCGGCGTCGGCTTCGGCATCCGGGCAGGCGAGGTCGATGCCGCGGGGCGTGACCGGGGGACGGGGCGGGGCGCCGCTGAGCGTGAACCAGTCGGAGCGCAGTCCGAAGGCGGAGCGCAGCTCCTGGCCGGTGAGGTCGACGGATGCGGCGGTGCCCACCAGTCGCACCTTCAGCACCCGACCGCCGTCGTCGCCCAGGCCGTTGCGCTCGAGCACGGTGATCGCCTGGAGGCGGCCCAGCTCGTAGCGGCCCTCGATGGCCGAGCGGTCGATCAGCGTGGTCCAGCGGCGGTGGGGGTTGGCCGGAACCGCGTCGCCGACGTCGATGACGGCCGGGAACGTGCCGCCCGCGGTCCACCCGCCGCTCGAGGCGTGGAACTCGGTGCGCACCAGCTCGGCGCCGCGCACGCGCACCTCGCCCGACGTCTCGCGCACCACGGCGTCGGTGATGGAGTCCTCGACCTCGACGCCGGCGTAGCGCTGGCACGAGTTCGAGTCGCAGGTCGAGAAGGTGGCGCCGAGGCCGGTGTGCAGGTCGTGCCAGCGACCGTCTCCGTAGGCCGCGAAGCCCCGTGCCGCCACGGCCTGGGCCAGCAGCGCTGACCGGCCGCGCCCCTCGTCGACCGAGGCCCACGACGGCGGGAGCTGACCGGGGAGCACGCTGCGCAGGAGGTCGTCGAGGCGCACGAGGTTCACGGTCTGGGCCAGGCCGACGTCGCGGCCGTCGAAGGTGCGGCTCATGGCCACGAGCTCGCCGCGGTAGCCGGTGGAGGTGCCGTCGTCGTGGCACAGGCGCAGTACGTCGTCGCGCTCGCCGGTGGTGCCAGCGGCGCGGAGCCGCACGGGGTGGTTGACCACGACCGGTGGCGACCACACGCCGTCGGTGCAGCTCGTCGAGCGCTCGACCTCGTAGCGGCCGTCGGGGCGCATGGTGACCCGCACCGCGGTGCTCACCTCGTCGAGCAGGTCGGGGTCGCTCGGGTCGTCGAGGCCGTCGATGGTGACGCCGGCGGCGCGCTCGACCATGAGCGGCCGGCCCCGCTGCTCGAGCAGCGTCACCGCGGCGAGCGGGTTGGCGATCGAGCTGAGGTCGGTGTCGCGGTAGTAGTGGTCGAGGATCGTGCGGTAGCTCCACGGGCCGCCGGAGCGGCCGGTGGCGTAGCCGAAGGCGCCCCACTGGCCGAGGCCGCGCCCGTGTCCCCAGCCCCGTCCGGTGACGGTGATGGTCTCGGAGATGGGCTCGTCCTGCGCCCCCGCCGGAGCGGCGGCGATCACGCAGATCGGTAGCAGCGCCATCGCGATGAGCGCGCCCAGAGCCCTGGCGCCCGAGCGTCCGCCCCCCGGCCTCCCCACGCTCTGCATTCGATCTCTCCTCGGCTGCGCCCGCGTCGGCCGGTGTCCGTCGAGGCGCTCAGCCCTCTCGCGACTCGGGACACTCGACTGGTCGGGCAACGTTACTGCGATGGCTCGGCGCTACCCGGTCGGGTTGCGCCTCATGCACGCTGGGAGGGGCGGCTCAGCCGAGGGTGAGCGAGTGGAACTGGCCACCGCCGGTGGCGGCCCACAGGTAGCTCGTGCCGCTCGGCGAGATCCACGCGATGTCCTCCACCGCGTTGCCGTCGTAGCGGCCGATGTCGGGCTGGAACACGCCGCCGACGCTCAGGATGCGATCGGCCTTGGTGCGGCCCTCGGGCCACGTCCAGAGCGGATCGGCCGACGGGCCCGGCTTGTACCAGAGCAGGTCTTCGCGGCCGTCGCCGTTGAGGTCGCCGACCAGCGGCCGGTAGCCCTCGCCCTTCACCGACGTGGACGTCTGCCGCACGGTGCCGCGCCGGCCCGGCTCACCCCACCAGATGCCGTCCTCGGCGGTGCCGGGGGCGTACCAGAACACGTCGTCGTGGCCGTTGCCGTCGAAGTCGCCCACGGCCGGAGCGAACCAGCCGGAGATCACGGTGTCGACGTAGGTGAAGCGGCCGTTGCCGTCGCTGAAGGCCCGGCTGTCGTCGCGGCTGCCCTTGCCGTACCAGAAGATGTCGTCGCGGCCGTCGGCGTCGTAGTCGCCGACCAGCACCTCGTGGTTGCCGTCGACCGCCAGTGGCAGGGCGGCCATCGTGCGGTCGATCAGGCCGCGGTAGATGCGGTCGGGCGCACCACCGGGGGCGTAGAGGACGACGTCGTCCACGCCGTCGCCGTCGAGCTCGGCCACGTGGGGGAAGCCCTGCTCGGGGATGTCGATCACCCGGCTGTCGAACTGGCCGCCGCCCACGCCGTACCAGACCCGGTCGTAGTGCGAGCCGGGGCCGTACCAGAAGATGTCGTCGATCCCGTTGCCATCGAAGTCGCCGACGACCGGGCGGAACACGCCGGAGATGGTCATCTGCTCGCGCAAGATGCCGGCTGCGGGACGGCGCCAGAACAGGTCGACAGTGCCGCCGGCCCGGTAGCGCAAGATGTCGCGCAGGCCGTCGCCGTCGAAGTCGCCGTAGAGCGGCTGCTCGTCCTGCTCGGCCAGGTAGGCGTCGAAGCGGGCGGCAGCCTTGTTGCGGATCTCGCCGAGGCGGGCGTAGAGGCGGCTGCCGGGGCAGCCCGTCTGGCCGACGTCGCGATGGCCGAGGATGCGGGGTAGCTGCACCACCGCGCCTTCGGCGTAGCGGGGGCCGCCGAGCGACTGGTACTGGGTGGAGCCGCGGGGGTCCTGGCGGTCGAGGGCGAACTTCCAGCCGATGACGTCAGCCACGGAGTCGACCGACGCCTGCGACGGGGTGGTGGAGGTGAGGTCGCCGAGCACCATCACGCCGGTGGTGTAGGTGTTGAAGCCCTTGGCGTGGCCGCCGATCACCGTCTGGGTGACGCCGCCGGCGCGGGCCTCCCAGGTGCGACCGAAGCGATCGACCGCGAAGTTGTAGGCGATGTCGTTCCAGCCCTGGACATCCATGTGGTACGTCTGGATCGACCGCAGCATGCTCGGCACCTCGGCCGCGCTGTAGCTGTTGCTGTTCACCGAGTGGTGCACGACCGCGAGCTTCAGGTCGGCTCCGATGCTCGGCGTGGCGCTCGGCTCCCGGGCGCCCCACTGCGAGCGCGAGAGCAGTGCCGGAGCGCTGGCCGCAGCGGCACCGACGCCGGCCTTCGACTCGACAGATGCGCCCGCCGGGGCCTCCTCGACCACGACCCGCTCCTGCTCCTCGGGGCGCACGAGGTGGACGTCGATCGAGGCGACGGACGCGGGCACGCTGATCTCGTAGGCGTCGGCCCCGCCGAACCACACCGGGTCGCTGTGCACGCCGGGGGCGGCAGCGGCAGCCTCGGCCGCTTCGGCGCTGTCGCCGGCGGAGTCGGCGTCGGGCTGGTGGTCGGGGTTGATGTCGAGCTCCATCCAGCGACCCCAGTCGCCGGCCACGCGGGCCCGCACGAGCAGGTGGTCGTCGGGCACCGCATCGATGGTGACGCCGAGCATGTCGAAGCGACCGACCTCTTCACGGGCCATGCGGCGCGTCGGATCCGTGAGGTCGGCGGCGACGTCCTCGCCGCTCGGGAGCTTCGTGGTGGCGGCCTTGGCCACGGGACCGAGCCCCGCGGTGGCGACGTCGTCGAGGGGGAGCAGCGCGGGGCTGCGGGTGTCGACGACGGCCATCTCGACGGCCTCGACGCGCGGCGCCGGCAGCACGACCATGACCGCCGCGAGCAGGCTCAGCGCGAGCACCCGGCTCACGATCCGGACGGGTCCCCGGCGACGCATGCCGGAGGTCTGCAGGGAGTGCGCGGGAGAGAGCATGGGACCTCTGAGACTGCGTTCGGGGACCGGCGGCGCCCCCAGCGGACGCTACGGCCGCGGACGCCGACCGGCCGACACTACCGTCCAGGGGAACGGAGTCCTCGTCGCGCGCACGTCGAGGTAGGCGTCGACCAGGTTGCGGAACCGGCGGGCCGACCAGTGGTTCACGTGGCCGGGCGTGTTGCCGAGGTCGCGCAGGTAGCGGCCCCGCGCCACGTTGGCCATGCGCCAGATCGGCTCCCGCGGCACAGACAGCACGAAGGACTCGCGGCCCACCCTGCGGATCTCGGAGAGGGCCCGATCAGGGACCGGCACGTGCTCCAGCACCTCGATGCCGAGCACCAGGTCGAAGGAGTCGTCGGGGAACGGGAGGCACATCACGTCGGCGAACGCGCCCATGCCGCCACGCTGCCGCCACTCCTCGGCGAGGGCCGGGTCGTAGAGGTCGATGCCGATCACGGTGGCGTCGGGGTAGCGCTGGCGCACCCGCGCCGAGATCTCGCCCTCGCCCACGCCGACCTCGAGGACGCGCTTCGGCGGGGACGCCGGCAGCACGGAGTCGAGGGCACGCAGGAAGCCGTCCACCAGCCGTCGCTCGACAGGGTGCTCGACGCCGTACTTGTCGTAGCTGTTCCCCGTCGGCGTGGCCGTGGGTGACGCGTTGGCAGAGGTCAAAGGCCCTCCGGGGTGGACCCGGTGCGATCGGTCGGTGGAGGGGTCAGCGTAGTGGACGATCGTCTCGGCTCCGAAGGCTTGCCGGTAGGGTTGCCTTCCTCCATGGCCAAGCTCATCATCCAGATCCCGTGCCTCAACGAGGCGGAGCAGCTGCCGATCTCGCTGGCCGCGCTGCCGCGCGAGGTGCCCGGGTTCGACGTCGTGGAGTGGCTCATCATCGACGACGGCTCCACCGACGACACGATCAAGGTCGCCCGCTCGCTCGGCGTCGACCACGTGGTGAAGCTCACCAACAACAAGGGCCTGGCCTACGCGTTCGAGGCCGGGCTCGACGCCTCGCTGAAGCTCGGTGCCGACGTCATCGTCAACACCGACGCCGACAACCAGTACGACGCCACCGACATCCCCGCCCTCGTCGCGCCGATCGTGGCGGGCGAGGCCGACATGGTGGTGGGCGACCGTCGGGTCGCCGACATCGAGCACTTCTCGGCCACCAAGAAGCGCCTCCAGCACCTCGGCAGCGCGGTGGTGCGACGGGCGTCGGGCACGGCGGTCCCCGATGCCACCTCCGGGTTCAGGGCTTACAACCGCGAGGCCGCGCTCGGGCTCACGATCGTCTCGAAGTTCACGTACACGCTCGAGTCGCTGATCCAGGCGGGCAAGGGCCTCGTCGCCATCTCCCACGTGCCGGTCGGCACCAACGAGAAGCTCCGCGAGTCGCGCCTGTTCGGCTCGATGGGCACCTACGTGCGCCGCAACATCGTGGCCATCTTCCGCATCTACACGGCCTACGAGCCGCTGCGGGTGTTCACCTGGCTCGCATTGCTGCTGTGGGTGGCGGCGCTCGGCGCATGGAGCCCGTTCCTGTGGGACTGGGCCTTCAACGGCGACCGCTCCGGGCACCTCCAGTCGGTCGTGCTCGGCGGCGTGCTGCTCATGGCCGGGCTGCAGTGCTTCGCGCTGGGCGTGATCGCCGACCTCATCGCCGCGCACCGCTCGGTCAGCCAGCGCACCCTCGAGCGGGTGCGGCGCCTGGAGCTGCAGCTAGAGGTGCCGCCGTCGCACTACGAGCCTGCGGGCCCCGACACCGCCAGGTAGTACTCGGCGGCCTCCTGGTCGATCTCGTAGAGGTGGAAGGTGATCTCGCCGTCGGGGCCCTTGCCCAGGCGTCCGTCGACCACGATCTCGTCGGGGCGGCTCGTGATGGTGGGCTCGATGGCGGTGGGGTAGAGCGGCTCCAGCGAGGTGGTGTCGCCGACGATCCCTGACGGGATCAGCTCGTTCATCAGCGGCGTCTCCGACGACGAGAGCACGAAGAGGTCGCGACCCTCCTTCGCCCACGCGATGGCGAGCTCCGCGACGTCGGCCGGCTCGAGGGTGGTGAGGCCGCCGGCGCTGGGCACGTCGCACCAGACGCCGACGGGCACCGACATCATCAGCGAGAGGATCCCGTCGATGGGCACCAGGATCGCGGCGTCGTCGCCGGCGGCCTCGCAGATCGCCTCCATGCGGTCGCGCATCGGCACCTGAGCGCGGTCCTCGCGCACGGGCCAGGTGATGGCCGCGGTCGCTCCAACGGTCCCGCCCGCCACCGCGACAGCCACG
>DATCYI010000234.1:0-16563 GCA_036570385.1 Acidimicrobiales bacterium
GCTCTCGGCTGGGTCGTGGTGGCCGCCTACGCGGCCCTGCTGGTGGCCACGGCGCTGACGACGCCCGCCGACCGAAGGCCGGCCACGGGCTCCGGCAGCGACACGGCTGAGTCGGCCCTCATCGAGGCATGGGCGCGGAGCCGCACAGGCACCTTCGTCACCACTGGCACGTTCGAGCGGCGCAGCGACGTGACCGGGGCGTCGATCGCGTCGGAGGACGTGCTGGCCCAGCGGCCGCCCCGTCGGCTGCACAGCCAGATGGGGGGCGTCGAGGGGCGCGATGACGAGCGGCTGCTCGTCTGCCCGGCCCCGCCACCCGACTCCGAGCCCGAGCCCTGCCGCTACGGCCCCGCAGGAGGCCCGACCTACGCCGAGGCGACCGAACGGGAGCTGGCAGGGCTCAGATCGCTCGTGGGCGGCACTGACCCGCTCTACGGGGTCACCGTCGACGACGCCGGGTGCTTCCACCTCGAGCTGCGTCGCAGCGACCCCCGGGCCACCTTCGGCCAGGCGGCGGAGCTCTGCTTCGACGACGAGACCGGGGCGCTGGTGCGCCGGGAGGTCCACCACGAAGGCGGCATCGTCGAGGTGCTCGAGGTCGACGAGGTGCGCGCCGACGTCAGCGACGCCGACCTGGCGCCCTGAGGCCTCGTACGCCGGCGGCGGGGAGGTGCACGGGTCGGGACGGAGATCACGGCATGTTCACCCGGCTAGGCCGAGCTGCGATGCGGTTTGGAGGGAGTCGCAACCCCCGCCCCGGTTCCCGTGCTGACCGGTGGGGGCGATGACCACCGGTCCCGAGTGCCATCGGCTCGTCTCGCGCGCACCTTGAGCGATTTCTCCAAGATCTTCGAGATCTGCTCCGCGATGCCGCTGACGGTAGGTTTCAGGCCATGTTCCTCGGCGAGGACCTCCTGGCCTACCTGGTGCTGGCGATCGGTGCGGCGATGGCCGTGGGCAGCGTCGCCGCCCTGGTCCGGCCGCCCGAGCGCCGCAGCGAAGGCGACCTCGAGCAGCCCCCGCTGGCCCGCAGCCTGGTGTTCGCTGCCGTCGGCGCGGCCGCAGCCATCTGGGCCGCCGCCTCGCTGATCAGCGGCTGATCAGGACCGGGTAAGCCGGAGCCCGAGCGACACGAGGGTGCCGAAGGGGTCGTTGTAGCCCCGCTCGAGGTGGTGGATGCCGTGCAGCGTCGACGCACCCTCAGCAGCGGCAGCAGCGATCACGGACGAGAAGCCGGCCCGCACGTCGGGGATCGTGACGTCGGCGCCCTGGAGCTTCGACACCCCGCGCACGACAGCCGAGTGCAGCGCGGAGGAGTCGTGGAAGCGGCAGGCAGGGCCGCCGAGGCAGGTGTCGAACAGCTCGATCTCGCCACCCATGGCCTTCAGCGCCTCGACGTAGCCCAGCCGGTCCTCGTAGACGGTCTCGTGGAGCACCGACATGCCGTCGGCCTGGGTCATGAGCACGATCAGCGGCGGCTGCCAGTCGGTCATGAACCCGGGATGGGTGTCGGTCTGCACGGCGGCCGGACGGAGGCGGGACGCGGAAGCGGTGATCCACTCGTCGTTGATGTCGAAGTGGGCTCCCATGCGCTGCAGCGTGTTGATGGCGGTGGCCAGGCGATCCTGCGCGCAGCCCCGCACGCGTACCTGGCCGCCCGTCATCAGTCCGGCGACGAGGTAGCTGAAGGCCTCGAGACGATCGCCTTGGAGGGTGGCCTCGGCGCCGGTGAGCGACTCGACGCCCTCGACCACGAAGCGGCGGTCGGGCCGCAGGGAGATGTGGGCCCCCATCCGCTGCAGGAAGAGCGCCAGCTCGACCACCTCGGGCTCGGTGGCGGCGTTGGCGATCACGGTGCGGCCCTCGGCCAGCACCGCTGACAGCAGCACGGTCTCGGTGGCGCCCACCGAGGGGTACGGCAGCGTGATCCTGGCGCCCCGGAGGCGGCCGGACATCCGGGCTGTGATCCCGTGGGGCTGCACCTCGATCTCGGCGCCCATCTGCTGCAGGGCCGACACGTGGAAGTCGACGGGACGGCGCCCGATGCGATCGCCGCCCACCAGGGGCACGAACGCCTCGTGGGCCCGGTGGAGCAGGGGACCGAGCAGGAGGATCGGGATGCGGTTGAGACCCGAGAACTCGAGCGGCACGCTCGGGGTCGGCTCCGCGGTCGGCTCGATGGTGATGACGTCGTCGGCCACATCGACGCCGAGGCCGATCGAGCGCAGGATGTCAGCGGTGATCCCGACGTCGCCGACGGCGGGAGCGTTGCGGATGGTCGACGGGGTGCTGCCCATGAGGGCGGCGACCATGTGCTTGGTGACGGCGTTCTTGGAGCCGGCGACCTGCACGTCTCCCCTCAGAGGACCGCTCGGCTCGATGTGCCAGGACGGCCCGGCGCTCGCGCTTGACGCGTCGGCGGGAGGAGTCATGGGCGAAAGGCTATCCGTCGACTGCCTGGGCCGGACCGCCCGCGGCTCCGGGCGGCCGTGGCATCGGGCACGGGTATCCTCCGGGGGCGATGCCGCCCTCGCCAGCCGTCCGCCCCTGCCTCGGGAGGGGTCTGGTCGGCGCTGGAAGCCGAGGTTCGGACGTGTACAGAGGCTCGTCGCCCTGATCGCGCTCCTCGCTCTGCACGCGGTCGTCGGGCTCGGCATCATCGCGTCCGGCGACCGACTCGGTCGTCGAGCGCTGCTGGTGGGCGCCGTCCCTCCGGCGCTCACGTTCCTGTGGCTCGGGTTCCAGGTCCCTGACCTGCTCGACGGCGAGGTCATCTCGTCGAGCGTGTCGTGGGTTCCAGCCCTCGGCCTGGCGATCGACCTGCGCCTCGACGGTTTCTCAGCCCTGATGGTCGTGCTCGTGGCGGGCATCGGCACCGCCGTGTTCGCCTACGCGACGCGCTACTTCTCCGAAGCGACGCCGAACCTGGGGCGCTTGGCCGGGCTGCTCACGCTCTTCGCCGGGGCGATGCTCGGCGTGGTCCTGGCCGACAACGTCCTGCTGCTCTACACCTGCTGGGAGCTCACGTCGGTCACGTCGTACCTGCTCATCGGCAACGACCACACCTCGGCCAAGGCTCGTGCCGCCGCCCTGCACGCCCTGCTCGTAACCGTCGCCGGCGGACTGGTGATGCTCGGCGGGTTCGTCGTGCTCGCCCAGTCGGCCGGGAGCTACCGGCTCACCGCGATCCTCGATGCGGCGCCCTCGGGCACAGGCGTGAGCGTTGCCCTCGTGCTGGTGCTGATCGGCGTCGCCACCAAGTCGGCCCAGTACCCCTTCCACGGCTGGCTCCCCGGGGCCATGGCGGCCCCCACCCCAGTGAGCGCCTACCTGCACTCCGCCACGATGGTGAAGGCGGGCGTCTACCTGCTCGCCCGGCTGTCCCCGGTGTTCGCGGTGCTCGGGTTCTGGCAGCCCCTCGTCGTCACCGTGGGGCTCGTCACGATGATCGTCGGCGGCCTGCGCGCTCTGCGCCAGACCGACCTCAAGCTGCTCCTCGCCTTCGGCACGGTCAGCCAGCTCGGGTTCATGACCGTGCTGTTCGGCCTCGGCACGCCCGAGGCGGTCGGCGCCGGCTGCGTCCTGCTCCTCGCCCACGGCCTGTTCAAGGCCGCGCTGTTCATGGTCGTGGGGATGCTCGACCACCAGACCGGCACCCGTGACATCTTCGAGCTTCCGGCGCTCGACAGGCGCTGGCGGCCGGTCGCCGCCGTCGCTGTCGTCAGCGCCGCATCGATGTCCGGGATCCCCCTCTTGTTCGGGTTCATCGCCAAGGAGGCGGCCTACGAGGCGGTGATCGACTCAGGTCTCGGAAACGCCGCCGTCGTGCTGGGAGGGCTGGTGGCGGGCTCGGCGCTCACGCTCGCCTACAGCCTCCGCCTCGTATGGGGAGCCTTCGTCACGCCCCATCGCCGGGCCCCTCGCGAGCCTGCCGACGGTGTGAAGGCGCCCGAAGAGGTGGAGCCGCCGTCGCTGGGCTTCCTCCTGCCGGGTGCGGTGCTCGCCGCCTTCACGGTCGTCCTCGGCCTGATCCCGGGGACGCTGGATCGGCTGATCTCTACCGCTTCGAGCTCGCTCGATGCCCGCGTCGAACCCCTGCACCTCGCCCTGTGGCACGGCGTCACCACCCCTCTGGCCCTCTCGGCCATCACCATCGGGCTCGGCACCGTCGTGTTCCTCCGGCTCGGACGGCTCCGCCAGGTGCTGGCGATCGGCGCGCGCGTGCCGACGAGCGGCGACGCCTACCTCGGAGTGCTGCGCGTCCTCAACGCCGTGGCCAACAGGATCACGGGCGTGGTCCAGAACGGCTCGCTGCCCATCTACACCGGCGTGATCCTCCTGACCGCCGCGGTTCTCCCCCTCGCGGTGTTCGTCACGGCCGCGGAGTGGCCGGGCTGGCCCGAGCTGGCCGCAGAGCCGGGCCATGTCCTCGTCTCCGGTGTCCTGATCGGCTCAGCGCTGGCGGCGGCGATGATCCGTCGTCGCCTCTCGGCCATCCTCTTCCTCGGCGTCACGGGCTATGGGATGGCGGCGCTGTTCGTCCTGCGAGGCGCTCCCGACCTGGCGCTCACCCAGGTCGCCATCGAGACGCTCTCGACGGTGCTGTTCGTGCTGGTCCTGCGCAAGCTCCCAGATCGCTTCGAGCGCAAGTCGGTGGCGTCGCTGCGGGTGCTGCGCTTCGTGATCGCGGGCACGGTGGCCGCGGGCATCTTCGTCTTCGCCCTCCTCGCCGGAGGCAGCCGCACCACCGAGCCGGTGTCCGACGAGATGGTCGAGCGGTCCTACCCCGATGGCCGCGGCCGCAACGTCGTGAACGTGATCCTCGTGGACTTCCGAGGCCTCGACACGATGGGAGAGATCACCGTGCTCGCCGCGGCGGCGATCGGCGCCGTGGCCCTGGCCCGGGCGGGTCGCCGTCCGCCCGGCTTCGCGGAACCCACCACCGGCACGCCGCCCGCGGGCAGGCCGGGGGACCCAGCTCACACCACGGCCGGCGACGGCCAGCGCATGCTCCTAGAGGAGACGATCACTTGAAGCGCCTGGTGATCCTCGACCGCTCGGTGCGGGTGATCTTCCACGCCGTGCTGATCGGCTCGCTGTGGCTGCTCTTCGCGGGCCACAACCAGCCCGGTGGCGGCTTCGTCGGCGGGCTCGTGGCGGGCGCCGCGGTGGCCATGCAGTACGTCGCCGGCGGCATCGACGAGGTGCGCAGCCTGTCCCGGTTCCGCCCCTGGACCATCCTCGGCACCGGCCTGCTGGTGTCCGCCCTCACCGCCACCATCCCGATCCTCGGCGGCCACGAGGTGCTCGAGTCGGGAGTGATGACCGTCGCCCTCCCGGCCATCGGTGACGTGAAGATCACCTCGGCGCTGGCGTTCGACGTCGGGGTCTACCTGCTCGTCGTGGGGCTGATCCTGATGGTCTTCGAGTCCTTCGGAGACGAGCCCCCCGTCGACGACCTCCGTGGGCAGACCTCGGGGAGCGGCGGATGACGATCCTCCTCGCCCTCACGGCCGCGCTGCTGTTCGGAATCGGCACCTACCTCGTGCTGCAGCACACCCTCAGCCGGATCCTCATCGGTCTCGCCCTTCTGAGCCACGGCGCCAACGTGCTGCTCATGGGCTCGGGCCGCAGGGGCACGCCCCCGCTCATCGGCGCCGGCGATCCTGACGGCTTCGCCGATCCCCTCGCCCAGGCCTTCGCGCTCACCGCCATCGTCATCTCGTTCGGCGTCAGCGCGCTGCTGCTGGCGCTCTCCTACCGCAGCTGGATCCTCACCGGGAAGGACGAGGTGGAAGACGACGTGGCTGACCGGGCGATCGCCTCAGGCGGGCACCACGACAAGGAGATCACCGACGAGGAGGAGTGGCACGAGGAAGACCGGCTCAACCTCGATGCCACCCCGGAGGACGACGAGGTGGCAGGACCGTCATGAGCGCGCTCCTTCCGCTCCCCATCCTCCTGCCCCTGATCGGCGCGGCGCTGTCGATCCTGGTGGGGCGATCACGCACGGCGCAGCGCGTGATCGGCCTCACCGTGCTGTCCGCGGTCACCGTCGTGTCGGTGCTCCTCCTGATCGAGGTCGACCGCGACGGCACCATCGCCACCCAAGCCGGCGGCTGGTCGGCCCCCATGGGCATCACGCTTGTGGCCGACCGCCTCACCGCGATCATGCTCACCGTCGGGTCGGTGATGCTGCTCAGCGTGCTCGTGTACGCCATCGGCCAGCCCGGTGCCGAGCGCAACCACGTCGGCTTCCAGTCGGTCTACCTCGTTCTGGCCGCGGGCGTGGCAGGGTCGTTCCTCACCGGCGACCTGTTCAACATGTTCGTCGCCTTCGAGATGATGCTCACCGCCAGCTACGTGCTGCTGACCCTCGGCGGTGGCCGCGAGCAGGTCCGCGCCGGCATGACCTACGTCGTCATCAGCCTCCTAGCGTCGGCGCTCTTCGTCGCGGCCCTCGCCCTGCTCTACACGGCCACCGGCACCGTGAACATGGCCGACCTCGCCGGCAAGGTGGACGAGCTCCCCGACGGCCTGCGCAGCGGCTTCGCCGTCCTGCTCGTCGTCGTCTTCGGCATCAAGGCGGCCCTGTTCCCGCTCTTCTTCTGGCTGCCCGACAGCTACCCCACCGCTCCGTCGGCGGTCACCGCCGTGTTCGCCGGCTTGCTCACGAAGGTCGGCGTCTACGCCATCCTGCGCACCCAGACGCTCTTCTTCGACGAAAGCTCCCGGGCCGGGACGCTCCTGCTGGTGATGGCCGGGGCCACGATGCTCGTGGGCATCCTCGGCGCCATCGCCCAAGACGACGTGCGACGGATCCTCTCGTTCAACATCGTCAGCCACATCGGCTACATGGCCATGGGCATCGGGCTGTTCACGGTGGCGGGCATCGCTGGCGCGATCTTCTACGTCGTGCACCACATCGTGGCCATGACCACGCTCTTCCTCACCGCTGGGCTCATCGAGCACATCGGCGGGTCGAGTCGCCTCTCCCGGCTGGGTGAGATGGTGCGCAGCGCACCGGTGGTGGCAACGCTCTTCCTCCTGCCCGCCCTGGGGCTGGCCGGCATACCGCCGCTGTCGGGCTTCGTGCCGAAGGTGGCGCTCGTCGACGCCGGGCTCGTCTCCGACCAGCACGCCGTCGTCGCCATCAGCCTGCTCGTGAGCCTCCTCACGCTCTACTCCATGGTGAAGATCTGGTCCGGCGTGTTCTGGAACCCGGCGGCCGACGAGCCCGAGGCCTCGCCGCACGAGGTGGGCCGGTGGGGAGGGCCGCCGCTGATGATCCTGCCCACCGTCGCCCTGGTGGTCATCAGCCTCGCCATCGCCGGTGCCGCCGGCCCCCTCTACGACCTGAGCCAGCGCGCCGCCGTCGACCTGCTCGACGTCACGAGCTACATCGAGGCGGTGGCCGGATGAGCACCCCGGACGTCGTAAGGCGCACCCGGCTGTCGAACCTCCGCAACGACGTGGCGGTGGCGGCGGTCCTCGTGGTGGTGTGGACGCTGCTGTGGGGCGAGCTCAGCCTGGCCAACGTCGTCAGTGGAGCGCTCGTGGCGCTGCTGGTGCTCGTCGCCTTCCCGGTCGACCACGACGTGAAGGCGGTGCGCCACCGGTTCAACCCGATCGCCGCGGTGCGCCTCGGGGCCTTCTTCGTCAGCGACCTCGTGATGTCAACGCTCGTCACCGCCGCCGACGTCGTGCGACCGAGGTCGCGGGTCCGCACCGGCATCGTGGCCTGCCCGCTGCGGGTCGACAACGACGGGCTGGTCACCTTCCTCGCCAACCTCATCGCGGTCTCGCCGGGCACGATGCCGATCGAGGTCACCTACAACCCGCACGTCATCTACGTCCACGTCCTCCACAACGACGATCCGGAGCGCACCCGCCGCCTCGTGGCGCGCCTCGAGTCGCTCTCCGTCGCCGTGCTCGGCGGTCCGGAAGCACTCGCGGCGGTGGAGCACCCCCTGCCCTGGCCGCCCCCGCCCCCGGAGGAGAAGCCCGACGTGGTCGAGGAGACCGAGCCGATCGAGGTGGTCGACGACATCGAGGGCGCAGCGCTCGACGACGGCACCGAGACCGACACCGGCCCGGAGCGCTCGCAGTGATCACCGCCGCCCTCACCCTGCTCGGCCTCGCCGTGCTCTGCTTCGGCTACCGCACCCTGTCGGGTCCCACGCTCGCCGACCGCATGATCGGCATCAGCGGCATGCTCACCGCGGGCATGGCCACCGTGGTGGTCCAGGCGGTCGACTCCGACAGCGGCGCCTTCCTGCCTGTGCTCGTCGTCGTCTCGCTCGTGGGCTTCGTCGGCACCGGCATGGTCGCCCGGTTCATCGAGAGGCAGGGCCGGTGATCGGCGAAGCCCTCCTCCTCGTCGGCTCGGCGTTCATCCTGCTCGCCGCGCTCGGCATGCTCCGCTACTCCGACGTGTTCGCCCGCATGCAGGTGCTCAGCAAGGCGTCCACCTTCGGACTGCTCACCGTGATGGCCGGCGGGATCGTGGCCCTCGAGCCGATCAACGACGTGACCTCCATCGGCCTGGCCGGTCTGCTGCACCTCGTGACCACCCCGGTCGGCAGCAACCTCCTCGCCCGGGCCACGTACTTCGCCGAGGGCATCCGCTACGGCATCGACACCACCGACGAGCTGGCTGTCTCGTCGGCGAAGGGGAGCTTCACGGACGAGTCTTGAGGTGCTCGCCAGGCGCCGGGGGAGCGTGCTCGTGTGCACGCTCCCCCGGGTGGCTGCCTAGATGGCGTCGTTGTCGCGCTCGCCTGTCCTGATCCGCTGGACCCTGGCGACGTCGGTGACCCAGATCTTGCCGTCGCCGATCTTGTCGGTGCGGGCGGCGGCCGCCACGGCGTCGACGATGGCGTCGACCTGGGTGGAGTCGGCAAGGACCTCCACCCTGATCTTGGGCACGAACTCCACCGTGTACTCGGCGCCCCGGTACACCTCGGTGTGGCCGGACTGACGTCCGAAGCCCTGCACCTCGGTGACGGTCATGCCGTTCACGCCGGCGGCCTTGAGGGCCTCCTTCACCTGGTCGAGCTTGAAGGGCTTGATGACTGCGGTGATCAGCTGCATGGTCGTCTCCTGGTCAGGACCGCTCGAGGGCGGAGCTACCGCCGCTGTGGTACGCCGTCTCTGCGTGCTCTGCGAGGTCGAGGCCGCTGGCCTCCACGTCCTCAGAGACTCGCACGCCGATGGTGGCCTTGAGGGCCAGCATGATCACCGTCGTCACGATGAACGAGTAGACGATGGTGACGCCGTTCGCGAGGGCCTGCTCGAGCAGCAGCTCGAACCCGCCGCCGTGGAACAGGCCGGCCATCAGGTCGGTGCCGAAGAAGTCGGGCTCGGAGAAGAGCCCGATGAGCAGGGAGCCCACGAGACCACCCACGAAGTGCACGCCCACCACGTCGAGAGCGTCGTCGTAGCCGGCCTTGGCCTTGAGCCCGACGGCGTAGCAGCACACCACGCCGGCGACGATCCCGATCCAGAGCGGCGCCATGCCGGCCACGAACCCGGCGCCCGGCGTGATGGCGACGAGGCCGGCGACGATGCCGGAGGCGGCGCCGAGGTTGGTGAAGTGCCCGTCGCGCAGGCGCTCGACCACCGCCCAGGCCAGCCCGGCGGCCGCTGCGGCCAGGAAGGTGTTCATGAAGGCCTGGATGGCGGTGCCGTTGGCGGCCAGCGCAGATCCGGCGTTGAAGCCGAACCAGCCGAACCAGAGGATGCCGGTGCCCAGCATGACGAGGGGCATGGAGTGCGGCGGGTGGCCTTCACCTGGCCAGCCCTTGCGCTTGCCGAGCACCAGGACGGCGGCGAGCGCAGCGATTCCTGCGTTCACGTGGATGGCGGTGCCGCCGGCGAAGTCGAGGGAGCCGCGCTGGCCCAGCCAGCCGCCGTAGACCCACTTGAACACGGGCACGAACACGAGGATCAGCCAGACCGGCACGAAGACCGCCCAGGCACCGAACTTCATCCGATCGGCGACGGCACCTGAGATCAGCGCCGGCGTGATCACGGCGAACATGCCGAGGAAGGCGATGGTGATCAACCCGGCCCCGCCGTCTTCGCCGAGGATCCCGAAGCCCCGCAGGAAGACAGCGTCGAAGCCGCCGATCAGGTCGTTGTCGAAGGGCACCTGGGCCAGCGAGAACCCGCCGACGGCCCAGACGACCGGCACGATGAGCAGGCACCAGAAGTTCATCATCAGCATGTTCAGGACGTTGCGAGTCCGGTCCATGCCTCCGTAGAAGAGCGCCAGTCCCGGCGTCATGAACAGCACGAGGGCTGCTGAGATCAGCACCCAGGCTGCGTCGCCCGTATCCATCACAGTCTCCGTTCAGGTGTCGGTCAGAACGGCGACACCTTCCCGGAGGCGTGTTTCACGGGTGTTTCCAGAGCCGCCCGCGTTGGTGAACAGCGCTGGGCGGTCGTGCGATCAGGAGTAGGCGGGGTCGACCCACTCCGGGAACACATCGGGAAGACCGCTCGAGACCTGCCCTGTGAAGGCCGCCGGGCGCTTCTCCAGGAACGACATCACGCCCTCCCGGGCATCCGGGAGCGCCCCCGTGGCGTGCACGGCGCGGCTGTCCGCCCGGTGGGCGACCATCGGGTGGTCGGCGCCCAGCATGCGCCAGAGCATCTGGCGGGTGAGGGCGACGGAGACCGGAGCGCTCTCGGCGATCTCAGCGGCGAGGGACCGGGCGGCGTCGAGCAGCTCGTCGTCGGGGTGCACGCTGCGGACGAGCCCGCCGGCGAGGGCCTCGCCGGATCCGAACACCCGGCCCGTGTACATCCACTCGGCAGCCTGGGACAGGCCGACCAGGCGGGGGAGGAACCAGCTCGAGGCACCCTCCGGCACGATCCCGCGCCGGGCGAACACGAACCCGAAGCGGGCGGAGTCGGCGGCCAGGCGGATGTCGGTGGCGAGCGTCATCGTGGCGCCCATGCCGACGGCGGGGCCGTTCACGGCGGAGATCACAGGCTTGTGGCACTCGAATAGCCGCAGCGTCACCAGTCCGGCCCCGTCCCGGGGCGCTGCGACGTCGGCCACCCGCTTCCCGCCGAGGTCGCCACCGCCGGGGTGGCTGTCGTAGTCGAACGTCGCTGCGCCGGCGCTCAGGTCGGCGCCGGCGCAGAAGGCCCGGCCCCGGCCGGTGAGGATGACCGCTCGCACATCGTCGTCGCGGTCCACCTCGTCGATGGCGGCGAGCAGCTCGCCCACCATCGTGGGCGTGCCCGCGTTCAGCTTCTCTGGCCGGTTCAGCGCGATGGTCGCGATGTGGTCGGTGACGTCGTACTCGAGCTCGGTCCAGTCCATGGGACCGGACGCTACTGGCACATCGCCAACGCCCCGGCAGCGAGGTGGGGCCGGCTCCGGCCCCACCTCGCGTGCGGCTGGATCAGGCCAGGCCTGAGACCTTGAGCTGGTCGCCTTCCTGCACGAACTCGACCGTGCGCGTGCCGGTCGAATCGCTGAGCTCGGCAGTGGCGGTGGCGCCGTCGACGGTGATGTCGACGATCTCGAAGCTCTCGGTGGAGGGGTTGGCCTCGGCAGCCTGCAGGCAGGCCTCCTCGCCGCCCATGCTGGCGAGGAAGTCCTCGGTGGCGTTGTCGGGGTCGCAGAGGATCGACTGGTCCTCGTTGATGGCGTTGAGGAACGCCTCGACGGTGGCCGGGTCGACCTCGCCCTCGGTCACCTCTTCCTCGGTGCCCTCGTCGTCGGTGGCCTCTTCTTCCGTGGCCTCTTCCTCGGTGGCCTCGTCCTCGACGGTCGACTCTTCGTTGGTCGACTCGTCGGAGTCGTCGTCGCCGCAGCCGGCTACGAACAGGGTGATGGCCAGGATGCTGAACAGCGCGGCCAGGAGCTTCTTCGTCATGGTTCCTCCGTGTGGTGGGGGCGGAAGGGTACGTAAGCGTGGGCACCAGCACCGCATCCGGTGAAGTCGGCGACTCCGGAAGCGCGTCAGCGGGTCCGAAGCGCACCAAATAGGCTCCGAGGAGCGGCATCCGCCGCGTCGAGCTGGGGAGCCGACCATGACGTCACGACACCTGCCGCGCCTCGTCACCGCGCTGGCGCTGCTCGCCTTCGGGTTCGCGTTCGTGGAGCGCGCGCCCGAGGCTGACGCAGCGTCGCTCTGCGGCCCGCTCGACCGGCCCGAGACGGGCATACCGGGCGACGTCCCGCTCGCCGACCAGCTCTCCGGTCGGGCCGAGGAGGGCTACAGCTGCGGCCTGAGCCTGGTGGGGCACAGCTCGCTCGGTGGGAGGGGTGGCAACGCCAACATGGCCTGGGCCGGCGACTGCGCCTACGTCGCCGGCGACGGCATCGCCGTGGTCGACGTCTCCGATCCCGCCCACCCGCGCCACGTCCGGACCCTCGGCGGGGCCGGCTCCGACGCCACGGTGGAGACGCTCCACGCCGTCTCCACGCCCGAGCGGTCCATCCTCGTGACCGGGCGCTACGGGCTGGCGGGCCACTCGGCGCTCGGCGGCACCGCACCCGTCGACATCTGGGACGTGAGCGACTGCCGCGACCCGCAGCGCCTCTCGACGCTCCACATGCCCTCGAACGTGCACAACCTCACCTTGAGCGCAGATGCCAAGCGGATGTGGTCGACCCTGCCGCTCCAGGCCGCCGACCTCACCGACCCACGCAACCCCCGGTTCCTCGGCAACCTCGAGGACGAGCTGCGCACCGCCGGCGAGGGCACGCTCCTCTTCGCGCACGAGGCCTGGCCCTCCCCCGACGGCACCCGCCTCTACGCCGGCGGCCAGATGGCCGGCGACGAGAAGCTGTTCGTGATCGACGTGGAGGACTGGCCCCAGCGCTCTGCACGCATCCTCGGGCGCACACCGCACCCCGGCCACTCGATCCGTCCGGCCACGATCGACGGCAAGCCCCACCTGCTCCATTCCGACGAGAGCATCATCAACCCCACCGCCAAGGGCTGCCTGCCGGAGCTGCTCACCCCGGTCGGCGGCGCCTCGCAGCCCTACCTCACCGACATCTCCGACGAGACGGCACCGAAGGTGCGAGGACAGGTCCGGCTCCCGATCAACGAGCCGGAGAGCTGCCTCGCCCAGATCGCCTCGCTGTCGAACGCCTCGGTGCACTACCACGACGTCGACGACCCAGACGACACCACCTTCGCCATGCTGTCGATGTGGAACGCCGGGCTCCGCGTCGTCGACGTGCGCGATCCCGCGTCACCGCGCGAGGTCGCCTACTTCAACCCTGGGCGCTTCGTCGTCGCTGATCCCAGCGGCGGCTCTCCGATCGGCGCGGCGCTGGCCCTGGCCAGCCCGACCCAGCTCGACCAGGCCTGGGCCCACAGCCGCTACGTGGCAGAGACCGGCCGCATATGGCTCACCACCCGGTCGGGAGGCTTCTGGGTGCTCGAGCTCCAGCCCCAGGTCCGAGCCGCGCTCGACCTCCCGGAGAAGCCGGCCCTCCACCCCGACGGCGGTCAGCCCCGCCCGCCGTCTACTCGGCTCCCGGTCGGCTTGGGGAGCGCATCGGGCCTGTACTGCACGCTGAACACCTCCATCGCGACCACCGCTGCGCTCCCAGGTCCGCTAGTCGGCTGATCGAAGTGCTTCGCCCGACGGTTGAGGCGCGGGCCCACGGTCGCTCACAGGCCTGCTGGCCCGCCGACTGGCTCTGTCTGCTCGGTCTTGGTGACCGGCGTGAGGGCCTCGTTGGACACGAGGTGGTCGACGATGCGCTTCGCGTCCCGCCCGACGCCCTGCACCATCGACGACGACAGGGAGTGAAGGAAGGTGAGCCCTAGGAAGTAGAGCCCTGGGGCCGCGTCGACGATCCCCTCGTGGTGATCGGGCTCGTGGTCACCGAAGACGTGGACGTCGATCCAGGAGTGGTCGGGTCGCAGCCCGGTGCACCAAAGGACGGTGTCGACATCGAGGCTTCGGCCGTCCGCGAGGACCGGGAGGCCGTCGCGAGCGCCCTCTGCCCGCGATCGGATCCACTCGACTCCTGCCGCCGCCACGTCGCGCCGCTTGTCGCGCACGCGCGGTGCCCCCTGGCTCAAGATCTTCGGGCGGGCTCGGCGACCGATCGGCGTTCGCACGGTGAGGACGCGATGGAACCCGATGCGCAGGACGAGCCGGACGAGCAGAGCCCGGCCCAGGAACCCGTCGATCCGGAACGGGATCTCGCCCACGTCGCGGCCTACGAGCGTCGTCTCGTGGCCGGACTGCGCCGACAGGATCGCCAGCTCAGCTCCTGAGGTGGCGGCCCCGACCACCAGAACCCGCCCGTGCAGATCAGCCTCGCTGCGGAAGGACGCGGAGTGGATCTGGTGGATCCGAGGGTCCAGGTCGTCCGACCACGCCGGGGTGCACGGCTGCTGGTACCCGGCCATCGCCACGATCACGGCCGAGGTGAGGTACCGGACGTCGCCGGTCTCGACCACGTAGCCGTCGCCGTGGCGGGCGACGCGGGTCACGGTGGTGCGCAGCCGGACGGGCAGGTCGAAGCGCTCGACATAGGCCTCGAGGTAGTCGGCCATCTCGTCCTTGGTCGGGAAGTGCTTCGGCGGTGCGGGGAACGAGAGCCCCGGTAGCCCGTTGAACTCCGCCGGGGTGAACAAGCTCAGCGACTCCCAGCGCTTCCGCCAGACATCACCGACCCGCTCCGAGGAGTCGAGGATGACGAAGGACCGGTCGGTGGATGACAGGTGGTAGCCGGCGGCCAGGCCGGCTTGACCAGCGCCGATCACCACGACGTCGACGGCCTCGGTGCTTGCACGTTCGCTCTTGAGGTCCATGAAGGAAACGTAAGAGGACGATTCGGTCCGCCGCATCGCCCGAACGGACCATCGCCGTCGACCGAGCGCGTGGTACGGAGCGCTCAGCGGAGCAGGCCGCGCTCGCGGGCGACGGCAGCGGCAGCGGTGCGGGTCGACACCCCCAGCTTGGTGAAGACGTTCTGCAGGTGGCGTCGCACGGTGTGCGGGCTCAGGTGAAGGGTCTGAGCGATCTCGCCGTTCGTCAGGCCCCTGGCGGCGTGCCCGAGGACCTCGATCTCTCGCTGGGTGAGCAGCGGATCCGCCCCCGGTCCCGCGAGCTGCTCGAGAGCACTGAGGTCAGGGCGGGCGCCCAGCGCCAGGAAGACCCTTCTCGCCGCGTCGAACTCGAGCGCGGCGGTCTCGCCATCGCCCAACGCCAGGCGCGCGGCGCCGAACGATGCCCGGGCTCGGGCGGCCTCCAGGGGGACCTCGATCCGCTGCCAGGTCTGCACGGAGGCTCGCAGAGGGTCGCACGCCCCCGCGGCATCGCCGCCGGCGAGCAGGATCCGGCCGGCGGAGAGGCACGCCAAGGCGTGCAGGTGGTCCGTGCCGCACCTCCGCGCCGTGTCGCCGAGCTGATCGGCGGCCGATCGCGCTTCGTCCAGGCGGCCGGACACCAGAGCCACCTCGACGGTCGCAGCCAGGAGCTCCGCCTGGTGCCCAGGACCCGAAGCCCCAGGCTGACCGACCAAGGACGACCACGCCTCCTCAGTGCGACCCTGCAGCAGGCGGAGCAGCGACAGCCCGGGTCGGGGGTCGTGGCCCCGCCTGCTGGCTTCGAAGTACGCCTCCTCGGCCGCGTCCAGCTCGCCCCGCAGCCGGTGCAGCTCACCCAGCTCGTAGCAGGCGGCCCGCACCGCCGGTCTCTGGAGGTCGCCCAGCGCGGCGCGAGCGCGCTCTAGGTCGACCAGCGCCTCGCCCCAAGCACCGAAGTAGCGGAGCACCTCGGCTCGGTGGACCAGGCAGCGACCGCGGTGGGCCCGCAGATCCGGTTGGGCCACGCACCAGTCGCTGAGGGCCTCCGTCCACTCCGAGGAACGGCGCAGGTCGAGGACCTGTTGGCACGTCTCGATGACCGCGCAGTAGAGCAACCCGGTGACCAGCGGTGAGGACTCGTTGGCGACGATGCCGACCATCACCTCGTCGAGCAGCCGCATGCCCTCCTCGGTGCGAGCCAGCTGGACGAGGGCCTGCCCTTCGCCGAGCCTGGCCAACGAGCACAGGTCGTGGTCCTGGAAGCGCTGGCCGACCTCGCCCGCGTCTCGGAACAGGGGGAGCGCAGCGGTCGGATCGCCAGATCGCATCACGTGCACGCCCACGGGCACCAGCATCAGCCCCTGCTCGGCGCACTCGCCGAGCCCTTCGACGATGCGCTGACCCCGCGCGAACCAGCCGCTCGCCTGAGCGAAGGCGTCGCGATCGATGTGCATGAGCCCCAGCCAGAACGCCGCGCGGGCGGCGCGATGCGGGTCGCCCGCCTCGGACCACGCCTGGTGGGCCAGCGCCATGGCCCGCTCGGCTGACTCGTCCTGGCCTATGAGGTAGCCGGCCATCCCGAGCCGTTGCAGATCGTCAGGCTCAAGCTCGTCGATCTCGACCCGGCTCAGGCACCGGTGAGCTTCCGCCCACGCCGCCCTGCCGTAGGCAGAGCGGCCCTCTCCCACCAGGTCCTGCACGATCCCAGGATCGCGCAGCGCTCGCGGCGTCGCTCGGTACGGCCATGGGCTACGGACTCGAT
>DATCYI010000235.1:0-1790 GCA_036570385.1 Acidimicrobiales bacterium
CGATGCGGCGCTGGTCGTCGGCTACCGGATCGTCGACATCGGCCCGGTGGGCGCCCGCCTCGCCGTCCTCGACCACCTCGTCGCGGCGGTGGCGCCCGGCGGCACCCTCGCCATCGTGAGCGTCGATCCCGGCGCCTGGTACCACACCGCTGATCCGGTCACCCGAGACCTCGGCACCCCCGGCCCGCTCCATCCCGACACCTGGGCCCACCTGCTCCACGAGCGGGGCGCGGCCGACGTGCACACCCACTCCGCCGACGGCGCCCACGTGATCGCAGCCACCTGGTGATCGACACCATCCACCAGATCGTCCCGACGCTCTCACCGGGCGACGCGGTCGGCTCCCACACCCTCGCCGTGCGCGACGCGCTGCGCGCTGCCGGCCTGCGCTCCGAGATCTTCAGCGACGACGTGCACCCCGACCTGTCCGCCGATGCTCGCCCGCTCGACGCGCTGCCGGCGCCCGGCACCAGCGGCCTCGCCCTCGTGTACCAGCTCTCGATCGGCAACGAGATCGTCGACCGCCTCATGGCTCGGCCGGAGCCGCTGATCGTCGACTACCACAACCTCACGCCGGTGGCGCAGCTGCTGCGGTGGGCACCGGACATGGCCCACCTGGCCGGCTGGGGCCGTGGCCAGCTCGGCGACCTCGCGGCCCGCTCGGTGCTCGGCATCGGCGACTCCGCGTTCAACGTCGAGGACCTTCGGGCCGCCGGCTTCGCCCGCACCGCGGTGGTGCCGATCCTGCTCGACGTCGACGACCTGCGGCACCAGCAGCCGGAGCGAGCCGAGCGGCATGGGCGTCGCTGGCTCTTCGTCGGGCGGGTGGTGCCCAACAAGGCGCAGCACGACATCGTGCTCGCGCTCGCCTGGTACCGCGCCGTCCACGACCCGGATGCGGAGCTGCACCTCATCGGCCGCGATGCCGCCCCCGCGTACACGGCCGCACTGCGCGACCTCATCGCCGAGCTCGACCTGCGCGACGCAGTGAAGCTGGTCGGCGGGGTGGACGACGCCCGCTTGGCCCGGGAGTACGCCGAAGCCGACGTGTTCGTCTGCCTCTCGGACCACGAGGGCTTCTGCATCCCGGTGCTGGAGGCGATGGCCAACGACCTGCCGGTGGTCGCCTACGCGTCGAGTGCCCTACCCGAGACGGTCGGCAGCGGCGGGCTGCTCCTCCCCCGCAAGGACCCGGCCACGGTCGCGGTAGCCGTCCACCGCCTCGCCACCGACGACGCCCTGCGCGCCGCCATGGTCGAGCGAGGCGCCACACGCGTGCAGGCCTTCGACCGCAGCCGTACAGCCCCGCTGCTCCTCGAAGCGCTGAGCGGCGCTCTCGACCTCACCGAGCGCTGACGACCCGGTTGCCATGGGTCGAGCCACCGGGCGCAACCGCTTCGACCTCCTGCGGCCGATACGGCGGGTCGCCGGCCGGGTCGAGGCCCTACAGGTGCGACTGCTGGGGCGCAGCGCCCTGTCGGTGGCCTTCCGCACGCCCGTGCTGCTGCTCCACACGATCGGGCGACGCTCGGGAGCGGAGCGATCGTCACCGCTCGCCTTCCACCAGGACCCGGACGGCTCGCTGCTCGTCGTCGGCGGCGCCGGCGGCCAACCCCGGCTTCCCGACTGGGTCGCGAACCTCAGGGCCGCTCCCCGCGCGTCTGTCACCGTTCACCGCCAGCGGTTCGCAGTGGACGCTGACGAGCTGGCCGGCCCGGAGCGCGAGGCCGCCTGGCACCAGCTTGCCGCCCTCTGGCCCCGCATCGACACCTACGAGCGCAGAGCCGGCC
>DATCYI010000236.1:0-4610 GCA_036570385.1 Acidimicrobiales bacterium
GCGAGTCGCTCGGCCGCGGCGCGGCGGCGGTCGGCGAGCCACGCGGGGCCGCCCAGCTGCGCGACGGAGTCGGCGGAGTACGAGCTCAGGGGGACCTCCAAGGTCAGGGCTTGCGACGGAACATGCGCTTCAGGCGGCCGGTCTTGGCGTGGCGCTCTCGCTCCACGTCGGCCAGCACCTGCGCGCCGATCGAGTTCAGGTGGTCCTCGGCTTCGTCGAGGACAGCAGCCACCGATCCGTCGTCACGGTCGAGGGCATCGAGGGGTTCGGCGGGCGTGGGCGGGGTGACGAGGGTGCCGTGGCTCCAGTTGACGTCGGCGAAGCGGGGTTCGTGCTTCGGGCAGTCGGCCGGACAGCGCCAAGGAGCCTCGGGCGCGAGGTCGAGGTCGCACTTCCGCACGGTCTCGCCGTTGCGGTACGTGCGGCTCTCGAAGTGCTTGCAGTCCTGCCGCATGGGCATGGCTCGGTTCTCCGCCCGGGGCGCCAGCGTCAGCCGACGCTGCCTTCCATCTGGAGCTCGATGAGGCGGCTCCACTCGACGGCGTACTCCATGGGCAGCGTGCGGGTGACCGGCTCGATGAAGCCGTTCACCACCATGCCCATGGCCTGCTCCTCGGAGAGGCCGCGGCTCATCAGGTAGAAGAGCTGCTCGTCGGCGACCTTCGACACGGTGGCCTCGTGACCGATCTTGGCGTCGCGGGCACCGACCTCCATGTAGGGGAAGGTGTCGCTGATGGAGTCCTCGTCGAGGATGAGGGCGTCGCACTGGACGTGGCTCTTGCAGCCGTAGGCGTCGTCCTCCACCCGGACCAGGCCGCGGTAGCTGGTGCGACCGCCGTCCTTGGAGATCGACTTGGAGACGATCTTCGAGGTGGTCTCGGGGGCGGCGTGCACCATCTTGGCGCCGGCATCCTGGTGCTGGCCAGCACCGGCGTAGGCCACGGAGAGCACCTCGCCGGAGGCCTTCGGCCCGACCATGTAGACCGCGGGGTACTTCATCGTGAGGCGGCTGCCGATGTTGCCGTCGATCCACTCCATGTGGCCCTCGGCCTCGACCCGGGCCCGCTTGGTGACCAGGTTGAAGACGTTGTTCGACCAGTTCTGGATCGTGGTGTAGGTGACGCGAGCCGACGGCTTCACGACGATCTCCACGACCGCGGAGTGCAGCGAGTCGGTGGTGTACACGGGGGCCGAGCAGCCCTCGATGTAGTGCACCTTGGAGCCCTCGTCGGCGATGATCAGCGTGCGCTCGAACTGGCCCATGTTCTCCGCGTTGATGCGGAAGTAGGCCTGGAGCGGCATCTCGACCTCGACACCCGGCGGCACGTAGATGAACGAGCCACCAGACCACACGGACGAGTTGAGCGCGGCGAACTTGTTGTCGTTGGGCGGGATGATCTTGGCCCAGTACTGCTTCACCAGCTCGGGGTACTCCCGCAGCGCGGTGTCCATGTCGCAGAAGATCACGCCCTGGCGCTCGAGGTCTTCACGGTTGCGGTGGAAGACGACCTCGGACTCGTACTGGGCGGTCACGCCGGCCAGGTACTTGCGCTCCGCCTCGGGGATGCCGAGCTTCTCGTAGGTGTTCTTGATCGCGTCGGGGAGCTCGTCCCACTCGTCGACCTGACCCTTGGTGGGCTTGATGTAATAGAAGATGTCGTCGAGGTAGATCTCCGACATGTTCCCGCCCCAGGTGGGCATCGGCCGCTTCTCGAAGGCACGGTAGGCACGGAGGCGGAAGTCGAGCATCCAGTCGGGCTCGCCCTTCATCCAGCTCATCTCGCGGATGATGTCCTCGTTCAGGCCCTTCTTGGGCTTGAAGACGTAGTCCTCGGCATCGCTCCAACCGAGCGCGTACTTCGAGAGGTCGAGGTCGGTTACTGCCATTGCCGGCCCTTTCAGGGGAGATCGTTGGGGATTTCTCCTACGGCGATGGTAACAATTGCGGCGCCGCGATCCCACACCGGGCGCCGGGGCGCTCAGACGGCCGAGCGGACCTACTGGACGACGGCCTTCCCGCCGGAGGACCAGGTGTCGAACAGCGCCGCGTAGTGACCGCCGGCGGCGACCAGGTCGTGGTGGGTGCCGAGCTCCGCCAGGCGCCCGCCGGCCACGACGCCGACGAGGTCGGCGCGCTCCGCGGTCGAGAGCCGGTGGGCGATCACGATCACCGTGCGCCCCTCCATCAGGCGGGCCACGGCCTGTTCGACGACGGCCTCCGTGCCCGGGTCGAGGCTCGAGGTGGCCTCGTCGAGCACGAGGACCGCTGGGTCGGCGAGCGCAGCCCGGGCCAGCGAGACGAGCTGCTTCTCCCCCGCCGAGAAGCGCGAGCCGCGCTCACGGACCTCGGTGTGCAGCCCGTCGGGAAGGTCGGCGAAGCGGTCGAGCACGCCGATGGCCGCGAGCGCCGCGTGCACCTCCTCGTCGGTGGCGTCGGCGCGGGCCAAGCGCACGTTCTCGAGGATCGTGCCGTTGAAGAGGAACCCCTCTTGGGGCACGACGACGATGCGCTGGCGCAGGGAGCGGGCGGTGGCGTCGCGCAGGTCGATCCCAGCGAAGGTGATCGACCCCGTGGTCGGGTCGTAGAGCCTGGCGATGAGCTTGGCGAGGGTGGACTTGCCGGCACCGGTCGGGCCGACGAGGGCCAGCCTGGTGCCGGACGCCAGCGTCAGGCCGACGTCGCTCAGCACCGGTGAGCCGGAGGAGTAGGCGAAGCCGACGTCGCGCACCTCCACCGCCCCTCGGGCGGGCAGGTCGACCGCGCCCGGCCGCTCGGGCACGTCGACCTCGGTGTCGAGCAGCGCGAAGAGCTTGTCGAGGGCGGCAGCCGCCGACTGCACGAGGTTGAACAGCTGCGAGAGCTGCTGGATCGGCTCGAAGAGGTTCGAGAGGGTGAGGACGAAGAAGCTGACGGTGCCGATGGTGAGCTCGCCCTGGTGCACCCACCACCCGCCGACTCCGACGGCGACGGCGGTGGTGAGCAGCCCGGCCAGCTCGATGATCGGCATGTACCAGGCCGAGACCTTCACCGACCTCATGTGGGCGTCGTAGAGCGACCGGCTGCGCGTGGCGAAGCGAGACGCCTCGATGTCCTCGCGCCCGAAGGCCTGAACCACGCGCACGCCGGCGATGCCCTCCTGGAGGTGCGAGAGGGTGGCGCCGATCCCGTCGCGCACATCGAGGTAGGCGACGTTGGAGTCGCGCTGGAACTTGATGCTGGCCAGCACCACAGCCGGCACGCAGATGAGGCAGAGCAGCAGCAGCTTCCAGGAGACGACCGCCAGCACCACTATGGACACGGTCAGCAGCAGCCCGTTGCTCACGAACATGAGCAGGCCCATCTGGACGAGCTCCGAGAGCGAGTCCACGTCGCTCGTCATGCGCGACACGATGACGCCGGCCTTCTCGCGGTCGTAGAACGGCATCGACAGGCGCTGCAGGTGGTCGAACACCCTCACCCGGAGGTCGCGCAGGAACGACTCGCCGATCCGGCTGATCAGCAGCACCTGGAAGCGGTAGGTGACGTAGGACAGGGCGGCGACGATCACGTAGCCGATCACCGCCGCGTCGAGCGCTCCGCCGTCTTCCTCCTTGATGCCTGCGTCGATGCCGTGGCGCACGAGGAGCGGGCCGGCGAGCGTGGTGGCGGTCCACAGCGAGACCGACAGCAGCGCCAGGATGCAGGCCCGGCGGTAGGGGCGCAGCATCCGTCCGGCTCGACGGAGCACGTGGGCAGCGGCCTCGCGGTCGAGCCGGCTCTCATCGTCGACCCCACCCTGCATCCACACGTCAGCTCACCCCCGCCCGGTCGACATCGCCCTCGGCGTCGCCCTCGGCGTCGCCCTTCGCCGCAGCCAGGACCGACCGGTACTCGGCGTCGGTGGCGAGGAGGTGGGCGTGGGTGCCGTCGGCGACCACCCGACCGTCGCGGACCAGCACGACCCGATCCGCGAGGGCGATGGTGGCGGGGCGGTGGGCGATGACGATCGTGGTGCGACCGCGCATCACCTCGCCGAGGGCGTCACGGATCTCGTGCTCCTTGGTGGGGTCGACCGAGGAGGTGGCGTCGTCGAGGATCAGCACCCGGGGATCGGCCAGGATGGCGCGGGCGATCGCTATGCGCTGGCGCTGGCCTCCCGAGAGCGAGAAGCCCCGCTCCCCGATCGCGGTGTCGTAGCCCTCGGGCAGCGCCTCTATGAACTCGGCGGCGCCGGCCAGCCGCGCCGCCCGGCGGATCGACTCGGCGTCGGCGTCAGGGTCGGCGAAGGCGATGTTGCCGGCGATCGAGTCGGAGAAGAGGAACGTGTCCTCGAAGACGATCCCCACCGCCTTGCGCAGGTCGCGGAGGCGCACCTCGCGGACGTCGACCCCATCCACCTCGACGCATCCGTCGAGCACGTCGTAGAAGCGCGGGATCAGGCGGGCGACGGTGGTCTTGCCCGAGCCGGTGGCGCCCACGAGGGCCACCGACTCGCCGGCCCTGACGGTGAGGTCGAAGCCGTCGAGGACCACCGGCAGGTCGGGCGCGTAGGAGCAGCGCACGTCGCGGAACCGCACCTCACCCCGGTGGCCGTCGGGGCCGGCGTCGGGCAGCGGGCGGCCGCCGGCCT
>DATCYI010000237.1:0-7859 GCA_036570385.1 Acidimicrobiales bacterium
CCACGCCGCGGTGGCGTCGTCCGCCCAGTCGACGTGGGCCGGCCCCTACGGCAGCGACCTGCGCCTGCTCACGGGTCAGGGCGGCATCCCCACGCTGCACTACGGCCCTGGCGACTCCGCCCGCGCCCACGGCCCGGACGAGTCGGTTCCGCTCCACGAGGTCCTGACCACGGCCCGATCTCTCGCCGTGCTTGCGGTCGACATCTGCGGCACCGCCTGACCGGCAACGCATCGTCGAGCGCCGAGCCGGGCAGACTGCCGGGGTGGCGCGCTCCATCTACATCGCCTCGCTCGAAGGGCACTCTGGCAAGTCGCTCGTGGCGCTCGGCCTGCTCGATGCCCTGACCCGCCAGGTCGAGAACGTCGGGGTGTTCCGTCCGGTCACCCGCTCGCGCGGCGGCGAGGACGACCACGTCGTGTCGCTCCTGCTCGCCCACGACGGCGTCGACCTCGCCTACGACGACTGCATCGGGGTCACCTACGACGAGGTGCACGATGACCCCGACGCCGCGCTGGCCAGGATCGTCGAGCGCTACCGGGCCATCGACCGCGCCTGCGAGGCAGTGGTCATCGTGGGGTCCGACTACACGGACATCGCAGGCCCCACCGAGCTCACCTTCAACGCCCACGTCGCCGCGAACCTCTCGGCTCCGGTGCTGCTCGTGGTGAGCGGCTTCGAGCGAACCCCGCCCGAGATCGAGCAGCTGGCCGAGATGGGCATCGCCGAGATCGCGCAGAGCCACGCCACCACGATCGGCGTCCTGGCCAACCGCTGCGAGCCCGACCAGCTCGACGATGTCTGCGAGCAGCTGGCCCGCCTCGAGCTGCCGAGCTGGGCACTGCCGGAGACTCCCCTCCTGTCGGCTCCGATCCTCGGCGACCTCATGACCGCCCTCGACGGCGCCCTGCTGCTGGGTGACGAGCGGCACCTGGGCCGCGAGGCCGAGCACATGCTGGTGTTCGCGATGAGCACGGAGCACGTGCTGGAGCGGCTGCGAGACGGCCAGCTCTGCATCGCGGCCGGCGACCGCCCCGAGGCCCTGATCACGCTGGCCGCCGCCCACGCCGCCGACGGCTTCCCCGCCCTCGCCGGTGTGGTGCTCAACGGCGGCTACCGACCGTCGGACCAGGTGCTCGACCTCGTGGCGGGCATCGGCCCCACCCTGCCCGTGATCCTCACCCCCCACGACTCCTACGAGACGGCGAGGATCGTCGCCTCCACCCGCGGCGTCCTGGGGCGGGGCACGCAGCGCAAGATCGACACCGCGCTGAACGTGTTCGAGCAGCACATCGACGGGACCGCTCTGCTCTCCCACCTCGACGTGCCCCGCAGCGAGGTGGTCACGCCCCTCATGTTCGAGTCGGAGCTCTTCGAGCGCGCCCGGGCCGACCGCCAGCGCATCGTCCTGCCCGAGGGCGACGACGAGCGGATCCTGCAGGCCGCGTCGACGCTGCTCGCCCGCCAGGCCGCCGACGTCATCCTGCTCGGCGACGAGGCCGACCTCCGGGCCCGAGCCGTGGGCCTCGGCCTCGACCTCACCGGCGCGCGGATCATCGACCCGGCCACGTCGGAGCTCCGGGAGCGCTTCGCCGCCGAGTACGCGCGGCTGCGGGCCCACCGCGGGGTGACCCTCGACCTGGCGAGGGAGATCATGGGGGTCGTCTCCTACTTCGGGACGATGATGGTTCACCTGGGCGAGGCCGACGGCATGGTGTCAGGAGCCGCGCACACCACCGCTCACACGATCACGCCGTCCTTCGAGATCATCAAGACGGAGCCCGGCACCTCGATCGTGTCGTCTGTGTTCTTCATGTGCCTGGCCGACCGCGTCCTCGTCTACGGCGACTGCGCCGTGGTGCCCGACCCGACCGCCGAGCAGCTCGCCGACATCGCCATCTCGTCGGCGGCCACGGCGGCTCAGTTCGGGATCGAGCCACGCATCGCCATGCTCTCCTACGCCACCGGCCAGTCGAGCTCCGGCGCTGACGTCGACAAGGTCCGCATCGCCACCGAGCTGGTGCGCGAGCGCCGGCCTGACCTGTCGGTCGACGGCCCGATCCAGTACGACGCGGCCGTCGACGCCTCGGTGGCCCAGGCCAAGCTCCCGGGATCGACGGTGGCCGGGCGGGCCACCGTGTTCGTGTTCCCCGACCTCAACACCGGCAACAACACCTACAAGGCCGTGCAGCGCTCCGCCGGCGCCATCGCGATCGGGCCCGTGCTCCAGGGCCTCAACCAGCCGGTGAACGACCTCTCCCGGGGAGCCACCGTCCGCGACATCGTCAACACCGTCGCCATCACCGCCGTGCAGGCTCAGGGCCCGCCACAGGACTACCTGGGCGCCTCGCCGGCCGGATGATCGCCCTCGCTGCGTCCTCGTCCTTGCATTCGCTGGTGGAGTGCGGCGGACTGCGTCCTTGCGAGGACGCCCCCCGACTCGCCGAGGTGCGCGCAGCCAGTCCTGTGGCCGGCCCTCAGCGCAGCGAGGCGACGCTATGACGGCGCCGGTCCTCGTCCTCAACTCCGGGTCGTCCTCGCTCAAGTACCAGCTGGTCGACGCCGCTGACGGCTCGGCCAGCACGGTCGGTCTGCTCGACCGCATCGGCGAGGCCGGATCGCACCTGCGCCATGTCCACGACGGCACGGTCACGGAGCGCGAGGTGCCTGTGGCCGACCACCGCGAGGCGATGGAGCTGGTGCTGGCGACCTTCGCCGAGGCCGGCCCGGACCTCAGCGGATCCGGCGTGCGAGCCGTGGGCCACCGGGTGGTGATGGGCGGCCGCGACTTCGACGCACCCAGCCTCGTCGACGACGCCGTGCTGGACGCGATCGAGCGGCTCTCGCCGCTGGCGCCGCTGCACAACCCGGCCAACCTGGCCACCATCCGCGTGGCGCTGGAGCTGCTCGCCGAGGTGCCGCACGTAGCGGTGTTCGACACCGCGTTCTTCTCCGACCTGCCGCCTGCCGCGGCCACCTACGCGCTCGACCAGGAGGTGGCCGACGCCCACGGCATCCGCCGCTACGGCTTCCACGGCACCTCGCACCAGTACGTCGCCCAGGCCACCGCCGAGCTCCTCGAGCGGGATGCGGCGGGGCTGCGCCAGGTCGTGCTGCACCTGGGCAACGGCGCCTCCGCGTCGGCGGTGGTGAGCGGGCGCGCCGTCGACACGTCGATGGGGCTCACCCCGCTCGAGGGACTTGTGATGGGCACCCGCACCGGCGACATCGACCCGGCCGTCGTCGTTCACCTGGTGCGCAGCGCCGGGATGACCGTCGACGAGGTCGACCACCTCCTCAACCACCGCTCCGGGATGCTGGGCCTCACCGGCGACCGCGACATGCGGGCCGTGCACAGGCGCATCGCCGCGGGCGACGCCGACGCCCGCCTCGGTCTCGACGTCTACGTGCGGCGGCTGAAGAAGTACATCGGGGCCTACGCCGCCGTCATGGGCGGCCTCGACACGCTCACCTTCACCGCCGGCGTCGGCGAGAACGACGCGGTGGTGCGGGCCGAGGCCACCGCCGGCCTCGACCACCTGGGCATCGAGGTCGACCCGGCCCGCAACGAGGCGCCGAGCCGAGAAGCCCGGGTGATCTCGACGGGCAGGTCAGCGGTGAAGGTGCTGGTCGTGCCCACCAACGAGGAGCTGGCCATCGCCCGCCAGACCCTCGCCCTGGTCAGCTGAGATCAGGTGGTGGGGAGCTCGTAGCCGTCGAACTTCTGGCGGAGGTCCTTCTTCGAGAACTTGCCGACGCTGGTCTTGGGGATCTCGTCGACGAAGGCGACGTCGTCGGGCAGCCACCACTTGGCCACGCGGCCGTCGAGGAACTCGAGCACCTCGTCCTTGGTGAGCTCCTCGCCGGGAGCCACCACCACGCAGGCCAGCGGTCGCTCGGCCCACTTGGGGTGGGGCACCCCGATCACGGCGGCCTCGGCGATCTTCGGGTGGCCCATCAGCTCGTTCTCGAGGTCGACCGAGCTGATCCACTCGCCGCCCGACTTGATGACGTCCTTCGTGCGATCCACGAGGCGGATGTAGCCGTGGGCGTCGATCACGGCGACGTCGCCCGTCTTCAGCCAGCCGTCGTCGGTGAAGCTCTCGGGTGAGCGCTCGTCGTTGTAGTACGACGACGCGATCCAGGGGCCGCGCACCTGCAGCTCCCCGGAGCTCTCGCCGTCCCAGGGCAGCGCGTCGGTGCTGCCAGGGCGCACGATGCGGGCGTCGACGCAGACCGAGGGCTGGCCCACGGTGGCCCGCAGGTCGGCGCGACCCTCCTCGTCGAGCGTGGCGTCGAGGGTCGACTTGATGCGGCCGACCGAGGCGATCGGGCTGGTCTCGGTCATCCCCCAGGCCTGCATGATGGGCAGGCCCGTCTGCTCCCGGTAGGCCTCGGAGAGCGCCTTGGGGACGGCCGATCCGCCGCACGGGATGGCCCGCAGGGCGGAGATGTCGCGGCCCTTCAGCTCGGGCAGCACACCCATCCAGATCGTCGGCACGCCGGCCGCCACCGTCACCCGCTCCTCCTCGATGAGCTTGGCCAGCGACGGCGGCGAGAGGTCGGGGCCGGGCATCACGAGGTCGGCGCCGGCGGCCACCGCCGCGTGGGCCAGGCCCCAGGCGTTGGCGTGGAACATCGGCACGACGGGCAGGATCCGATCCGACTCCTGCGCTCCCAGGCCGCCGGCGACCATGGTGCCGAGCGTGTGCAGGAACGTGGAGCGGTGGGAGTAGACGACGCCCTTCGGGTTGCCGGTGGTGCCGCTCGTGTAGGCCATCGCGGCGGCCCGGTTCTCGTCGTCGACCCGGAAGGCCACCGGCGACGCTGCCGCGAGGAGCTCCTCGTAGTCGTGCACCTGGGGGCCGCCCTGCGGTGCGGGCGCGTCGCCCTTGCCGTCGTCCATCACCACGAGGTGGCGCACCGTGGTGAGCTGGTCGACCAGCGGGTACAGCAGGCCGGCTACCGAGCGATCGAGGAAGATCACCTCGTCCTCGGCGTGGTTGATGATGTACACGAGCTGCTCCGGGAAGAGCCGCAGGTTGAGCGTGTGCAGGACCCGGTTGGTGCAGGGGATGCCGAAGTAGAGCTCGAGGTGGCGGGCGGTGTTCCAGGCAAACGTTCCCACCCGGCCGGATTCGCTCACGCCCAGGTCGTCGAGCACCCCACCGAGGCGACGGGTGCGCTCGGCCCAGGTGCCGTAGGTGTAGCGGTCGCGGCCGGTGGCCGTGACGGTGACGACCTCCTTGTCGAAGAACAGGCGCTCGGCCCGCTCGAAGAGGTGCGGCAGCGTGAGCGGAACGTCCTGCATCAGACCTTGCATTTGCGGTGGCCCCCCGTGATCGATGGCGTCGTGGAAGCCAGCGTAGGAGATGTCAGACTGCCCGGCTGTGGCGCCCGAACCCGATGCCGACGAGAACGAAGCTTCGGGCCACGTCCACCCGACGCCGCTCGACCACCCGCCGCGCCGCTCCCCCGACCGACGCCGGCTGACCTTCCTGATGGTGCCGATCGTGGCGATGATCATCGCCTCGAACGTCGGCGACGCCCTCACCACCACGCTCGCCACCAGCCACCCGCTGGCGCTCGTCGCGCTGAACAGCCGCAACCGCATCCTCGTGCTGGTGTCGGGCGAGCTCGACGCCCTCAGCTACTACACGGTCGCGACGCTGCGCCTGATGCTCAGCGATCCCCTCTTCTTCCTGCTCGGCTACTGGTACGGCGACCAGGCGGTCAGCTGGATGGAGCGCCGAACCCGCACCTTCGGCGACACCATGCGCCAGGTCGAGCGCTGGTTCGGGCGGTTCTCGTACCCGCTGGTGTTCCTCGCGCCCAACAACGTGATCTGCCTCTTCGCCGGGGCGGCGGGGATGAGCGTGGCCGGGTTCTTCATCACGAACCTGGCCGGGACCGCCTTCCGGCTCTACCTGATCCGGCGGGTCGGGGAGACCTTCGAGTCGCCGATCGACAACCTGCTGGAGCTGCTCACCGAGTACCGCATCCCGCTGCTGATCCTGTCGGTGGCGCTGGTGGCGGCGACGAGCCTCTTCGAGCTGCGCAAGGGCGGCAGCGAGATCGACGCCGTGCTGCACCTCGACGACGACCTCGTCGGCGACGAGCAGGGCGCCGACTCGGATGACCCCGACGGCAACGGTCGCTGACTGACGCCATCGCGTCGAATGGTGTCAGACACCATTCGACGCGGTCAGGTGCCCGTGGGGCGCTCCTGGGTGCGGCCGCCGACGGTGGTGCTCTGGATCGCGGCGACCTGGCCGGTGTCGAAGCTGCCGAGGGGGCGATGCAGGAGCCCGGAGTCGTCGAGGGCCCACGCGTCGGGGAACGCCAGGCAGCTCCAGAACGACTCGGCATCGAAGTCGTCGCCGAGGATCCGGCACAGAAGGGTGGCCAGGACGAGACCGTGCGTCACCACCACGACCGTGCGCCCGTCGGCGGCCTTCACCGCGTCGTGCACGGCCTCGTCGGCCCGGGCCGCGACGACCGCTTGCTGCTCCCAGCCGTCGATGGTCTCGCCTCGCAGGTAGCGGTGGGCCACGGCCCGGTAGCCGGGGCCGACCCACGGACGGGTGGCCTCCCGCAGGCGCTCGTCGCTCGTGACCTCCGCCCCCCAGCGCGTCGCGATGACCTCCGCTGTCCCGAGCGCCTTCGGCTCGGTGCTGCTCACCAGCACGCCGATGCCGTCGGCCACCTCGAGGCGGTCGGCGAGATCCGAGGCCGCTCCCCGACCCTCGTCGTCGAGCACCCACTCGGTGGGGTGCCGGGAGTCGTCGGCGGCCGCCATGGCGTGGCGCACGTAGAGGATGGGAGGTTGGTCCATCCCCATGGACCGTAGCGGTGCGCCTCACCGGCGCGGGGTCACGGTTGGCGCAGCGACCCCTGGGTAGGGTCGACGCGGATGGCCTCCCCCGCGCTCTTCACCGGCGTCGGCGTCGCGCTGGTGACCCTCTTCGACGAGGACGGCGAGATAGACGCGCCCGCCACCGCGGACCACGCGACCCGCCTGGTCGAGGCCGGGATCCGAGCCGTGCTCGTCGCCGGCACCACCGGCGAGGCGGCCACGCTCGACCCCGACGAGCGCAGCGACCTGCTCCTGGCCGTGCGCTACGCGGTCGACGGGCGGGTCCCCGTGCTGGCCGGGACCGGATCAGCGTCCACCCGGCAGGCCCTCGAGCTGTCCAAGCGGGCCGAGGCCGACGGCGCTGACGCGCTGCTGGTGCACCTACCGCCCGGCAGCGTCGACCCGATCTCGCACTACGAGCGGATCACCAGCGCGGTCGGGATACCGGTGCTCGCGTACCACTACCCGAAGATCTCGATGCCCGGGCTCTCGGTCGACGTGCTCGGCCAGCTCCCGGTCGCCGGTGTGAAGGACTCGAGCGGCGAAGCCGAGCGACTGCTCCTCGAGTGCGATGCCCTCCCCACGGGCGTCTACACGGGCAGCCCGGCGCTGGTTCAGCTCGCGGCGGCCACGGGCTGCTCCGGGGCGATCCTCGGGCTGGCCAACGTCGACCCCGAGGGCTGTGCCCGAGCCTGGGCCGGCGACGGCGCCGTGCAGCGCGACCTGATCAGTGGCCACCGCGGGCAGTCCCTCACCGGCCTCGTCGGCTTGAAGCGCACCCTCTGCGCCCAGCAGGGGACGAACCCGGTCACCCGAGTGGGCTGATCCCGCCGAGACCCTCGCGGACGGCCCACGCGGCGATCTCGGTGCGAGATCCCATGCCGAGCTTGGTGAGGATGTTCGAGACGTGCACCGCCGCGGTGCGCGGCGAGATGAACAGTCGCTCGGCCAGCGCCGGGTTCGACAGGCCCTCGGCCAGCAGCGCCGCGACCTCCCGCTCACGGG
>DATCYI010000238.1:0-7721 GCA_036570385.1 Acidimicrobiales bacterium
GTCGTCGTGCCACCAGCGCCACGTGATGCGCGCTCCGAGCTCGACGTCGTCGACCGCCACCCGGCGACGGCCGCCGTCGGTCTCGACGAGCTCGCCGATCGAGCCGGGCACGGCGTCGAAGCTGACCTCGCCGCCGAGCCACTGGCCGAGGTCGTCAGGCCTGGTCAGGAGGTCCCATGCCTCTTCGGTGCCCGTAGGGAGGGTGACGCTGCGCTCGATCCGATCCATGGACGCAACTCTACGGTTGCGGATGGCTTCGTGCACCCATACGCTCACGAGCAACCCACTGGTTGCACATGGAGGTCCTGATGCTCATCCCCACCGTCCTCGAGACGACATCCCGCGGCGAGCGGAGCTACGACATCTGGTCGCGCCTGCTGCGGGAGCGCATCGTCTTCCTCGGCGTGCCGGTCGACGACGCGTCGGCCAACCTGGTGATCGCGCAGCTGCTCTTCCTAGAGGGCGAGGACCCGGAGAAGCCGGTCCACCTCTACATCAACAGCCCCGGCGGCGACATGACGGCGTTCTTCGCCATCCACGACACGATGCGGTTCCTGCGCCCGCCGGTGTCGACCATGTGCATCGGTCAGGCCGCCAGCGCGGCCGCTGTGCTCCTCGCCGCCGGCGAGCCGGGCATGCGCTACACGCTGCCCAACGCCCGGGTGCTGATCCACCAGCCCCACGGTGGCGCGCAGGGGCAGTCGACGGACATCGAGATCCAGGTGCGCGAGATGGTGGAGATGCGAGAGCGCATGGTCGACATCCTGGTCACCGCCACCGGCCAGGAGCGGGAGCGGATCGTGGCCGACATCGATCGCGACCACATCCTGCGAGGCCAGGCCGCGGTCGACTACGGCCTCGTCGACGACGTGCTCGACCAGCGCGAGCTGAGGATCGTTCCGGGCGAGGTCGCCGCGGCTCGCTGACCGGCAGGACCGACGCTGAGCAGCGCATCTGCGAGGTTCGTGGGGTGATCGGCAGGGTATGTGAGGGCTCGACATCCCAACGAGAACACGGAGGAATGCTGTGGAGGCGACTGCGCTGCTCACTGCTGATCACAACCGGGTGCGAGGGCTCTTCAGCCGGTGGCGCGAGGCCCACGAAGCGGGCGACGACACCACGATGATCGAGCTGGCCGGAAAGATCTTCGACGACCTCGAGGTGCACATGGCCATCGAGGAGGAGATCTTCTACCCGGCGGTGCAGGACACCAACGAGGACATCAGCGAGAGCGTCGACGAGGGCGAGCAGGAGCACCACGTCGCGAAGGTGCTCATGGGCGAGCTCGGCGAGGTCGAGCCGGCGTCCGACGTCTGGGTCGCCAAGATGATGGTGCTGATCGAGAACATCGAGCACCACGCCGACGAAGAGGAGTCGGAGATGTTCCCGCCCCTGCGCTCCAAGCGCTCCGCTGACGAGCTGAAGGCGCTGGCCGAGAAGATGGAGCAGCGCAAGGCGGAGCTGGGGGCTCCGGTGCTGGCCGACAAGATCGACCTCACCAAGGAAGCCCTCATGACCCTGGCCCAGGAGCAGCAGATCCCCGGCCGCTCCTCGATGGATCAGGAAGAGCTGGCCGCCACGGTGGCGCCGGCCTGACCGATCGGCCCGTGCCCGCTGATCAAGGCAGCGGGCACGGGCGAGGTTCCTCGCCCTGGAGCTGGCGGGCGGCTTCGTCGTGCAGCCAGGCGCGCAGCTCGGGCACGCCCTCCGGGAGCGCGCCGGTGCGGCGCTCGCTCACCAGCCCGCCGATCAGGTCGTAGAGCTCGGCTACGGCGAGCAGAGCCGGGTAGCTGGTGTCGAGCTCCAGGTCGAACCGGGGCTCCTCCAGGCTGCCGGCCTGCAGCGACCGGCGGCGGGCCTCGAGCCGCACGGTGGCGCTGTCGTCGAGCAGGGCGTACATCCGGCTGACGTCGTCGGGCTCCACGTCGGCCACTCCCAGCTGCACCTCACGCACCAGGCCGTCGAGGTGCATCCCGTTGGCCACCGCGGTGCGCACCGGCAGGGAGAGCAGGGTCAGGTGGACGCGGTCGGGGTCGGTGAGGGGCGGTTCCACCTCCACCACGATGGGGTCGGTGCGATCGGCCGTGCCGCCGGGGTGCAGCTCGACCCACACGACCTTGTGCTCGGCGTGGGTGGTGACCCCCCAGCGCTCAGCTATGGAGGAGATGATCTGCAACCCGCGGCCTGTTGTCCCCTGGCTGGTGATGTCGGCCGCCAACCCGGTGGAGGGCACGAGGGCCGGCAGCTCCTGGGGCCGCTGATCCGTGACCTCTATGCGCACCCCGTCGTGGATCTTGCCGATGGCCAGCTCGAAGGGCACCCGGGTGTGGAGCACCGCGTTGGACGCGAGCTCGCTGGCGCACAGCACGGCGTCGTCGACCAGGGCATCGCAGTTCCACCTGGCGAGTGCGTCGCTCACGAGGCGACGTATCGGGCCGAGGCTGGAGACGGTCGCGTCGAAGCGCTCGATGCTCTGGTCGAGGCTCACCCGCCCGACGATAGGCCGACGTCGCTGTCGCCACCCTGGTCGGAGTGGCCATCGCCACCGAAGCTGCCCACCGGTTCGTGGGGGTCGACGGCTCCGGTCCCGCCGGTGGGGGCCGCGGCGGGCTCGTGCCGGCTGGCTCCCTCGGCGACGTCGATGCCTGCCGGCCGGTGGTCCTCGATGGCGAGCAGGACGGCGGAGTCGCCCGGGCCGGCCTCGGGGCCGTAGCGGACGACGGCGGTGCCGTGAACCCCGCATCCGGGACAGGTGGTGGCGAGCACCGCTGCCATGTCCGCCGGGTCGGACACGCCCTCCACCCGGCGCAGCCCGTCGAGCTGGGCTTCGGCTGCCGGGGTGGTCTGGCCGCAGGAGGTGCAGCGCAGCCCGCCGTCTTCCTCGATGATCACGTCGCCGTCGTAGCCCTCGTCCTTCAGGCCGCTGAGGACCTGGGTGAGGGTGGCGTCGTCGGGCTGGGCTCGGGAGGTCGGCACGGTCTCGCTCAACCCTCTTCGATGTGGAGTGCGGCTTCTTCGGCGGGAGCGGGCACGTCCTCGCCGGTCAGCGAAGCGGTGCGATCGCCGGACTCGGCTGCGGCCACCAAGTCGTCCTCATCGGGAGAAGCCGGCTCGGCCTCCGCCACGGCTTGGGCCTCGTCGTCGACGATGTCCTGCGAGGGGTCGACGTACGGTTGCACGACAGGTCGCCCGTCGTCGGGATCCGGCTCGGCCATGCGCTCGGTGCGCTCCTCGAAGCTCTCCTGCGCCCACTCGCCTTCCTGGGTGACCTCGGGCTCATCGACGCCCCAGGGCTCATCGGGCGGGTACTCGGCGCTGGTCTTGTCGTCGTCGAGTGATTCGGCTTGATCCTGCGCGTCGCTCATATGCCGCGAGTACCCCGAACCAGGGCCGCGGAGACGCTTGGCTCAGGGCAGCTGGAGGGGGGTGGAGGCAGGGCCGCTGACGACGGTGCCGTCCTCCTCGAAGCGCGAGCCGTGGCAGGGGCACTCCCACGTGCGCTCGTCGTCGTCGAAGTCGAGCACGCAGCCCAGGTGGGTGCAGCGGGGCCGCTTGTCCTTGTCGTCGGTGAGGTCGGCGATCCGGTCGCCCACGAAGTGCCGCACGGTACGGGCCGCGCCGCTCGCGAGCTCCGATGTGAAGCTGGACGCGAGGCGGGTGGGATCGAAGAGCTCGCTCCACGGCCGGGTCGTGCCGTCGATCGCCCCGACGGCGAGGTCGGCCGCGACGTAGGCGGTGGAGATGCCCCACTTCTGGAACCCGCACGCCACCAGCCGACGCTGCGATCCGGGCGCGAGGCGGCCGATGAACGGCACCCGGTCGGACGGCACCAGGTCGTGGGCCACCCAACGGCGTGCGACATCGCCGGCGCCGAGCTGCTCGCGGCAGAACCGCGCGAGGGCCTCCCAGCGATCTGCCGAGCTGCGACCGCCGTCGTCGCCGACCAGGTGGCCCTCGCCGACCACCACGACGGCCGGGGAGCCGTCGAGGATCGCCGGGCGGATCGAGCGGCTGTGCTCGTCGAGGGAGATGAACGACTCGGTCGGCGGCGACGGGTGGGGCGCCACGACGCCGTAGGAGCGAGCGGGCTTGCACCTGGTGGCGAGCATGGCGGGGTCGACGATCGGGCCGAGCGTCGCCACGACGGCGTGACCGGCGTGGAGCTCCGTGCCGTCGTCGAGCTGCACGGCGACCCCCGAGTCGTCCTCCTCGACTCCCTGCACCGAGCGACCTTCGACCACGGCGCCCGGCCCGAGGTGCTCGGCCAGTCCGGCGCACAGCGCCCCGGGATCGAGGCACGCCTGGTGGTCGAGGGCGACTGCACCGAGGGTGGCGAAGGGGAGGCCGAGGTCGGCCTGCCACCGCACGGGGAGCCCGGCCGCGCCCGCTGCGGTGAGCACGTCGTCGCAGCGCTGCGCGGCGGAAGGCTCCGTGGCGTACGTGTGGTCGGTGACGTCGCGCAGGTCGCACTCGATCCCGAGCTCTGTGATGAGGCCGCGCAGCCCCTCGACCCCTGCCGCGCTGGCCGCCGCGTAGGTGGCCGCGTCGGCCACCGAGCGCGTCTCGGCCACCGCGAGGATCGTGTCGCCCTGCAGGGCCGAGAGCTTGCCGGTGGAGCCTCTGGTGGTGACGCCCCCGACGCTGTGGCGCTCGACGACGAGCACGTCGAGGCCCTGCCGGGCGAGCACGACGGCTGTGGTGAGGCCCGTCAGGCCGGCGCCGACGACGATCACGTCGCGACGTCGCCCGGGATCGGCGACCGCTGCCGCCGACGGCTGGGGTCGCAGGGTGTCTGACCACAGGGAGGCGGTCTTCCAACGGGACTGGCCGGTCTGATCCGTCATCGTGCTCCTAGCGTGGTCGTCTTCAGCTCGCCGCGCTGGCGGCTGGTGAGGGCTCGTCGAGCTCGAAGAGCCGGAACGAGCGCTGGATGAGGGGCCTGGCGACGTTGCGGACCCGGATGCCGCCGGGCGTCACGCCCCGCTCGCTGCCGGCGTGGGCGTGGCCGTGCAGCACGAGGTCGGCACCCCCCTGGTCGACGGCCTCGGCCAGCAGGTAGCTGCCGAGGAACGGGTAGATCTCGAGACGCTCGCCGTGCAGCGTGTCCTCGATGGGGGAGTAGTGCAGGAGCGCGATCCGCCTGTCGGCTCGCAGGTCTTGCAGAGCGCTGCGGAGCCGGTCGGCGACGTCACGGGTGTGGCGCACGAACGACTTCATCTCGGGCTCTCCGAACTCCGATGCCGATGCGCCGACGAAGCCGCCTCCGAACCCCTTGGCACCGGCGATGCCGAGGGTGGCAGCGCCGACCTCGACGGTGGTGCTCGTGCCCTCCAGCACCTCGACGCCGGCACCTTCCAGCTCGGACACGACGCCGTCGACCTCGTCGGAGTGGTGGTCGTGGTTGCCGAGCACGGCGACGATCGGCACGTCCACCGTGTCGAGGACGGCGGTGAGGCAACGGGTCTCGGCGACGGTGCCGTGGCGGGTCAGGTCACCGGCGAGGAGGAGGACGTCGGCGCACTCGCCGAGGGTGGCGAGGTCGCGGCGCAGCCCCTCGTCGACCTCCTCGCCGACGTGCACGTCGCCCACTGCTGCTACGCGGATCACGTCACGTGCTCCGGGCCGGCGGGGCCGGCGTCGGCGTCGACGACCTCGAGGTCGTTGCGCACCTCCAGGTCGGGGAGCTGCGCGGCCAGCAGCTCGGTGGCGACGGCGGTGGCGGCATCGCGCTGGGCCGTCGACGCCACTCGGCCGTTGAGCACCAGCGTGCTGGACGCGATGGTGAGCTCGATGCCGAGCTCGGCGACCCTCTCGTCGGTGGCCAGGGCCTCGCGCACGTGGGCGATCACGTACGCATCCGGGGTGCGGTCGGGCTCGCTCATCGGGCCGGCTCCGCCCGGGGGTGGACCACGTCGAACAGGGAGGTGACGGCGTCGGTGGGCACGACGAGGTCGATCGATTCGGCGAACAGCAGCAGGCTGAGCACGCGCCGCGACCCGACCTGGCGGGCCCGCTGCAGCAGGTAGTCCCAGTCGAGGGCGTCGTGGCGGGAGATGATCGCCAGCGCGTCGTAGAAGTGCTGCGGGTTGGCCTCGGATGCGGTCAGGGCCTTGATCACGAACAGGTCCTCCGGCGCGATCAGCGGGAGGTGGATGCCCTTGTACTCACCGGTCACCCGCCGGCGCAGCATCTCGTCGTCGAGGTAGATCCCGCCGCTCGAGCGGAAGATGACGTCGACCAGGACCCCGCGCTTCCAGCCCTTCACGAGCCACATGGGGTCGTGCTCGACGACCTCGAAGCCGCCGCCGGTGAGGACGGCGCGGACTCGGTCGACGTCGCCCGGCCTGATGAACACGTCGATGTCCTCGGTGACCCGGGGACGGGCGTGCGAATAGGCGCCGATGCCGCCCATGAGCAGGTGGTCGACGCCGTCGTCGCCGAGCGTCCGCACCACGTCGGCAAGGGTGGCGAGCAGGTCTTCCTCGGACGGCGCCTGCCCATCGGGGTAGTGGTCTACGGCGCTCACCCGGTGCCTTGCTCGTCGTCGGTCGGATCGCCGCCGGCCGCGCCGGTCATGCCGCCGTCGGTGCCGTCGGTGGCCACGTCCTGCGAGTCGTCCTCGGTGTCGCCCTCTGCAGCCGGGTCGTTGTTCAGACCGTCGTCGGCGCCCTCGTCGGAGGTGTCGCCGGGCTCGTTGCCCGGGATGCTGCCTCCTGTGTCGCCGCCGGTGTCGGTCTCGACGCCGCCTCCGTCGCCGCCTGTGTCGGCCGGCGGCTCGTCGTCGGAGCAGCCGGCCAGGGCGCTGAGGCCCAGGGCTGCCACAGCCGCGAGGCCTCCTATCCGGCGCTTCCAGGGGGTGTCGGGGGCGGCGGTGGCGAATGGCTCGATCGGCATGCGAGGGGCGTTCCCGAGCCTGCGCCGGCTGAGACCCGGCCCGGCTGGCCAGGGGTGCCCCGGGGTACGACGCGGCCATGGCCCGACGCACCCGGCTGGAGCTCTTGGCCGCAGATGCCGCCGACTGCAAGGCGTGCGACCTGTGGCGCCTCGGCACCCAGACCGTGTTCGGCGAGGGGCCCGAGTCCGCCGACGTGCTCCTCGTGGGGGAGCAGCCCGGCGATCAGGAGGACCTGGCCGGTGAGCCCTTCGTCGGCCCGGCCGGCCGGCTGCTCGACGAAGCGATGGATGCGGCAGGGCTGGCCCGAGAGCGCACCTACGTGACCAACGCGGTCAAGCACTTCAAGTGGAAGCCGCGCGGCAAGCGCCGGATCCACGACAAGCCGAACCGCACAGAGGTGGTCGCCTGCCACCAGTGGCTCGCGGCCGAGCTCGATGTCGTCGACCCCACGGTCGTCGTAGCGCTCGGCGCCACGGCAGGGCAGTCGCTCTTCGGGCCGAGCTTCCGGGTCGGGGTGTCCCGCGGGAAGCTCCTCGACCTCGACGGCCGTGCCGTGGTCGCCACCATCCACCCGTCGGCGGTGCTGCGGAGCCGGACGAGCGAGGACCGCGCCGAAGCGTTCGGAGGTCTGGTGTCAGACCTCGAGCGCGCCGCCCGGGTCATGCGAGGCGCGGCGTGAGCGGTCGTGCCCGCGTCGGCTGCTCGGGCTGGTCTTACAAGGAGTGGCGTGGCGTCGTCTACCCAGCCGAGGCACCGGCCCGCCGCTGGTTCGAGCTCTACTCCGAGCGCTTCGACACCGTCGAGATCAACAACACGTTCTACCGCC
>DATCYI010000239.1:0-7669 GCA_036570385.1 Acidimicrobiales bacterium
CCGCCGACCAGCGCTGCGAACGTGGCGACGGGGACGACGATGCGCACCGTCGGCGACTCGGGGGCGGCGGCCGCCTCCCGGGCGCGGCCGTCGACCACCTCGATCGCTGTGGTGTGCTCGTCGCCCACCTCGAACACCACCGTGGAGCCGTCGGGCGCGCCGGCACGCTTGCCCACGACGAAGGGCAGGAACTGCGCCCAGTAGCGCAGCGCCTCCGCCACCACAGGGCCCGTTAGGTGGCCCGGGCGCCCCAGCGCCCGGCGGATGTCCTGCTCGTGCGACCAGGTGTCCATCACCCGCAGCGTGAGCATGTCGGCGAGCGTGCCTGGTCCGGCGGGCGTGTCGATCGGCTCGCTGAGGTCGTCGGCGGTGAGAGCCAGCAGCTGCACGAAGCGCTCGGCGCTGACCTGGCGCAGCTCCTCGAGCACCTCCTCGCCTGTCCATCCCCGGCGCGCGTCGACGCCGACCTCGTTGCTCTCGCCGAGCGGGTTCTTGAGGTGGTCGCCGCCGGCGGGCACGTGGTTGGGGCGCGGCCGTCCGAGCGCGGACGCCTCGTAGTCGACCAGGTGGGCGACGTTGTCCTGCACCGTCCAGCCGGGGCAGCCGGTGGCGGTCTTCCACTGCTCCTCGGTGAGACCGGTGCAGACCTCGTCGAGCGAGCGCCAGGTGAGGGCGAGGTTGTCGATCGACGGGGTGATGGCGGTGCTCATGCGGCGGGACTCTATGACCCTGAGCGCGGCGCTACTCGACGTCGACGACCGCGGCGGCGAACTGGGAGTTGTAGAGACGGAAGTACGGGCCGTCGTGGGCCAGCAGCTCGTCGTGCGTGCCCTGCTCCACGATGCGGCCCTCCTCCATCACGAGGATCACGTCGGCGCCGCGGATCGTGGAAAGGCGGTGGGCGATGACGAAGCTGGTGCGGTTGACCCGCAGCGCGTTCATGGCCTCCTGGATCAGCACCTCGGTGCGGGTGTCGACGGAGCTCGTGGCCTCGTCGAGGATCAAGATCGCAGGCTGGGCCAGGAAGGCGCGGGCGATGGTCAGCAGCTGCTTCTCGCCGGCGCTGATGTTGTCGCCCTCCTCGTTGATGAGGGTGTCGTAGCCGTCGGGCAGCGAGTGCACGAAGCGATCGACGTAGGTGGCGCGGGCGGCCTCGAGGATGTCCTCCTCCGTGGCGCCGGGACGGCCGTAGGCGATGTTGTCGCGGATCGTGCCGCCGAAGAGCCAGGTGTCCTGCAGCACCATGCCGATGTTGGAGCGCAGCTCGCGGCGGGGGATGGTGGAGATGTCGCGCCCGTCGAGGGTGATGCGTCCCTCGTTCAGCTCGTAGAACCGCATGATCAGGTTCACGAGCGTGGTCTTGCCGGCACCCGTCGGTCCGACGATCGCCACGGTCTGGCCGGGCTCGGCGGTGAGCGACAGGTCCTCGATGAGCGGACGCTCGGGGGAGTAGGAGAAGGTCACGTGGTCGAACACCACGCGGCCCTCGACGGCCGGAAGCGGTTCGCTGCCGACGGGGTCGGGGCTCTGCTCCTCGGTGTCGAGGAGGTCGAGCACCCGCTCGAGCGAGGCGATGCCCGACTGGAAGATGTTCATCATCGAGGCCAGCTGGGTGACGGGCATCGAGAACTGCCGGGCGTACTGGATGAACGCCTGCACCTCGCCCACGGTGATGGCCCCGCTCGACACCCGCAGACCGCCCACCACGGCGACGAGGACGTACTGCACGTTGCCGAGGAACATCGTGAGCGGCTGCATGAGGCTCGACATGAACTGGGCGCCGAAGGACGACTCGTAGAGCTCGTCGTTGGTGCCGCGGAACCGCTCCTCGACCTCCTTCTGGCGACCGAACGACTTGACCACCGCGTGGCCGGTGAAGGTCTCCTCGATCTGCCCGTTGAGCGCCCCGGTGCTGCTCCACTGGGCGAGGAAGCGAGGGCGGGCCCGCCCGCCGACCTTGCGCATGCCGTAGATCGACGCGGGAACGGTGATCAGCGCCACGAGTGCCAGCAGCGGCGAGATCGTGAACATCATCACGGTGACGCCGATGATGAGCAGCACTGACGTGAGCATCTGGCTCATCGTCTGCTGCAGGCTCTGGGCCAGGTTGTCGAGGTCGTTGGTGACCCGGCTGAGGAGGTCACCGCGGGCCTGCTGGTCGATGTGGCTCAGGGGCAGCGCGTGGAGCTTCGCCTCGGCGTCGCTGCGCAGCCGGTGCATGAGCCGCTGCACGACCCCGGCGATCAGGTAGGCCACCACGACCGACAGAAGCGACGAGCCGACGTAGAGACCCACCGCCCCGAGCAGGGTGGCGTGCAGCGCGCCGTAGTCGATGCCGCCAGGCGTGAAGACGCCGTCGATGATCGTGTCAGTGGCCTCGCCGAGGATGCGCGGGCCGTAGACGTTGAGCCCCGCGCTGACGACTGCGATGACGACGACCGCGACGAGCACCCACCGGTCCGGGCGCAGCAGCGTGGCCAGCCGTCGCACCGACTCGCCGAACTTGGCCGAGCGCTCCGTAGGCACACCGACCGCGTTCCAGCGTCCCGCGGCTCGAGTCTCTGACGCCGCGAGGTTTGGCGCGTTCTCCTCCTCGGCGCCTTCGCCTTCGGGACGTTCGTCGAGGATGGTCATGCCGGGCTCCGCTCGCCGATCTGTGACTGCACGATCTCGGCGTAGGTGGGGCAGGTCTCGAGCAGCTCGTCGTGGGTGCCCTGCCCGACCAGGTGGCCGTCGTCGAGCACGATGATCTCGTCGGCCGTGGCGATCGTGGACACCCGCTGGGCCACGATGATCACCGCTGAGTCGGCGGTGTGGGGAGCGAGCGCGGCCCGCAGGCGAGCGTCGGTGGCGAGGTCGAGCGCCGAGAACGAGTCGTCGAAGACGTAGACCCCGGGCTTGCGCACCAGCGCCCGCGCGATGGAGAGCCGCTGGCGCTGTCCGCCGGACACGTTGGTGCCTCCCTGCTCGATGCGAGCCTTGAGACCGCCGGGCATCTCCCGCACGAACTCGGCCGCCTGGGCGACCTCGAGGGCCTCCCACATCTCTTCCTCGGTGGCATCGGGCTTGCCGAACCGGAGGTTGCTGGCCACGGTCCCCGAGAAGAGGTATGGCCGCTGGGGCACCAGGCCGATGTGGTTCCACACGTCGTCGAGCGCCAGGTCGCGCACGTCGACGCCGTCGAGGAGCACGCTGCCCTCCGTGGCGTCGAACAGGCGCGGTATCAGACCCACGAGGGTGGTCTTGCCGGCGCCGGTGCTGCCGACGACGGCCGTGGTGCGGCCAGCCTCGGTGGTGAAGGAGATGTCGGTGAGCACCGGTGCCTCGGCGCCGGGGTAGTGGAAGCCGACGCCGCGCAGCTCGACAGAGCTGCGCGCCGCGGTGGGGATGACCGGGATCGCCGGCGGCACGACGGACGAGGGAGTGTCGAGCACCTCCTGGATGCGCCCGGCGGCCACGGAGGCCCTGGGCATCATCGAGACGGTGAAGGTGGCCATGACCACCGACATCAAGATGATGATCAGGTACGTGAGGTAGGCGACGAGCGACCCCACCTGGAGGTCGCCGTTGCCGATGCGCTCGGCACCCACCCAGAGCACGGCGACGCTCGCGCCGTTGATCATCAGGTTCACGATCGGGAAGATCGACGCCATCAGCCGCCCGGCCCGCAGCGCGGTGGCGGTGAGGTCGTCGTTGTGGCCGCGGAACCGGGTGGTCTCCTCGGGCTCGCGCACGAAGGCCCGCACGACCCGTATGCCGGTGATCTGCTCCCGCAGCACCCGGTTGATGGAGTCGATGTGGTCCTGCATCCGCCGGAACGTCGGGACCATCTGGCTGATGATGGCGCCGAGCACCACCGCCGCGATCGGGACGCTCACCAGCACGACGACGGACAGCCCGACGTCTTGCTGCAGGGCCATGACCATGCCGACGACCATCGTGATCGGAGCGGCGATGGCCATGGTGGCTCCCATCACCACGAACATCTGGACCTGCTGCACGTCGTTGGTGATGCGGGTGATGAGCGACGGGGCACCGAAGGCGCCCACCTCCCGCGCCGAGAAGTCGACCACGTGGTGGAACAACGAGGCCCGCAGATCCCGGCCGAAGCCCATCGCCACCTTGGCGCCGAACCACACGGCTGCCACCGAGAAGACGACCTGCACGACCGCGAAGAGCAGCATCCAGGCGCCCCCCGACCGGATGTAGGCGTTGTCGCCCTGGAGCACGCCCTTGTCGATCACATCGGCGTTGATGGTCGGCAGGATCAGGGCGGCTGCGGTCTGGACCGCCTGCAGCAAGACGATGAGACCGAGGGTCCGCTTGTACGGGCGGAGGTGGCTGCGCAGGACGCGGATCAGCACGGCTGGCCCTTCCAGACGCCGTGCAGGAAGAGCTGCGCGATCCTCGTCGGCTCGAGCGGCTCCTCGCTCAGCAGGGGGTGGGTGCTGGCCAGCGTGACGCCGCGCAGGTGCCGAGCGGCCTCGGTGGCCGGCACCGCGATCTCGTCGCGGTGGGCTTCGAACAGCGCGATCAGCGCCGGGCTGGCGAGGGGCTGACGGGCCCGCTCCAGGTGGCGGGAGCCGACGCTGGACATCAGCCGCCAGATCGTGATCGTGCGCTGCTGGAGCAGCGCGACGGCCTGCGTGATGAGCTCCTCGAGCGGGGCCGAGTGGTCCAGCGCCCCGATCGCGTCCTCGATCGGCTGAGGATCGATGGCAGCGTCGATCACGGCGGTGATCACCGCCTCCTTGTCGTCGAAGACCCGGAAGATCGTGCCTTCACCGATCCCGGCCGCCTCGGCGATCTGTCGCGTCGACACCATCTCGGCGTGCTCGAGCAGAAGGGGAAGGGTGGCGCGGATGATCGCTTCGCGCCGCTCATCGGCTGGCAGCGCCGGTGCTCGCCCGCTGCGTGACGTCTTCAGGAGCTCCCCCATGAGGGACGCGACGCTACCGGAGTGACCACTCACTCCGCCAAACCGGAAAGGCTCCTGCCGATGGCTCGGGATCCGATTCGGGAGCGGGACGGAGCCCCCGTACGATGGCTCGCCTATGGCATCACTGTCCCGGGACGAAGTGGCCCACGTAGCGCGGCTGGCTCGACTGCAGCTGACCGACGAGGAGATCGATCGGTTCACGCCGCAGCTGGCGGCGATCCTCGATCACGCGGCCGACGTGGAGGCCCTCGACCTCGGCGACGTGGAGCCCACCGCCCACCCGTACCCGCTGGTCAACGTGATGCGGCCCGACGTCGCCCGCGACGCCGGCGTGCGCGACGCGGTTCTCGACCAGGCACCGTCGGTGGAGGACGGGATGTTCCGAGTGCCGCCCGTGCTGGGGGAGGCGCCGTGAGCACCGCCATCGAGATCGCAGCGGCCGTCCGGGCGGGGGAGCGCACGGCGCGCTCCGTGGTGGAGGAGCACCTAGCGGCCATCGAGGCCCGCGAGAGCGAGCTCCACGCCTTCAACCTGGTCACCGCCGACGCCGCGCTGGCAGCGGCCGATGCGGTCGACGCCGACGTGGCCGCGGGGCATGACCCGGGCCCGCTGGCGGGCGTGCCGATCGCGCTGAAGGACAACCTCTGCACCTCGGGCATCCCCACCACCTGCTCGTCCAAGATCCTCGAGGGCTGGCGGCCGCCCTACGACGCCACCGTCGTGCAGCGCCTCGCGGCCGCCGGAGCGATCAGCGTCGGCAAGACGAACCTCGACGAGTTCGCGATGGGCTCGTCCACCGAGAACTCTGCCTTCGGGCCCACCCGCAACCCGCACGACACCAGCAAGGTGCCCGGCGGCTCATCCGGTGGCAGCGCGGTGGCGGTCGCCGCCGGCTTCGCGCCACTCTCGCTCGGCTCCGACACCGGTGGCTCGATCCGCCAGCCGGCAGCCCTGTGCGGCGTCGTCGGGATGAAGCCCACCTACGGGCGGGTGTCGCGCTACGGCCTGGTGGCCTTCGCGTCGAGCCTCGACCAGATCGGCCCCTTCGCCACCACGGTGGCCGACGCCGCCGCGCTCTACGAGGTGATCGCCGGCCACGACCCGGCCGACTCCACGTCCATCCCTCTGCCCCTCGACCCGGTGGGCGAGCGCCTCGCCGAGGGCGTGGACGGCCTGCGGGTGGGCATCGTCAAGGAGCTGCTCGACATCGAGGGGATCGCCCCCGACGTCGCCGCCCGCGCCAAGGCCGCGGCCGAGGCTCTGGAAGCCGCGGGTGCGAAGGTCGAGGAGGTGTCGGTGCCCGCCGTCATCTACGGCCTCTCCGCCTACTACCTCATCGCCCCGGCCGAGGCCTCGAGCAACCTGGCCCGCTACGACGGCGTCCGCTACGGCCTCCGGGTCGACGCCCCCACCACCGGCGAGATGATGGACCGCAGTCGCACAGAGGGCTTCGGCGCCGAGGTCGAGCGCCGCATCATGCTCGGCACCTATGCGCTCTCGGCGGGCTACTACGACGCCTACTACGGGAAGGCCCAGAAGGTCCGCACGCTGATCATCCGCGACTTCGAGGCCGCCTACGAGCGCTGCGACGTGCTCCTGTCGCCCACCTCGCCCACCACCGCCTTCGAGCTCGGAGCCAAGGCCGACCCCCTCGCCATGTACCTGAACGACGTCTGCACGATCCCCTCGAACCTGGCCGGCCACCCCGCCATCTCCGTCCCGTTCGGCTCCGGCGCCGACGGCCTCCCGGTCGGGGTGCAGGTGATGGCCAACGCGCTCGACGAGGTCACCATGTTCCGGGTCGCCGCCGCCCTCGAAGGAGCCGCCTCGTGAGCGCCACCGCCGCCACCACCGCCGCCGACGGCGTGCTGCCCGAGGGCTGGGGCATGGTCATCGGGCTCGAGGTCCACTGCGAGCTCAACACGGCCACCAAGCTCTTCTGCTCGTGCCCCAACAGCTTCGGCGACCAGCCGAACGCCAACACCTGCCCGACCTGTCTCGGTCTGCCCGGTTCGCTGCCAGTGGCCAACGAGAAGGCGGTGGAGCTGGCCATGCGCCTGGGTCGAGCCCTCGCCTGCGGCGTCAACCGCTCGGTGTTCTCGCGGAAGAACTACTTCTACCCGGACCAGCCGAAGGACTACCAGGTCACCCAGTACGACCTGCCCACAAACGAGCACGGCCACCTCGACCTGCCCTCCGGACTGCGCGTCGGCATCACGCGAGCGCACATCGAGGAGGACACCGGCAAGCTCAACCACGTCGGTGGTGGCGGCCGGGTGCACGACGCCGTGCACAGCCTCGTCGACTACAACCGCTCCGGCGTGCCCCTCGTGGAGATCGTCTCCGAGGCCGACATGCGCACCAGCGAGCAGGCCAAGGAGTACGTCGCAGAGCTCCGCTCGATCCTGCTCGCCACCGACGTGTCCGACGCCAAGATGGAAGAGGGCTCGATGCGCGTCGACGCCAACGTGTCGGTCCACCGGCTCGACGAGTCGTGGGGCACGCGCTGCGAGATCAAGAACCTCAACTCGCTGCGCTCGCTCGGGCGGGCCATCGACTACGAGGCCCGCCGCCAGCTCGACCTCATCGAAGCAGGCGAGAGCATCCGGCAGGAGACCCGCCACTGGGACGAGGCGTCCGGCCGCACCGGCACGCTGCGGGTGAAGGAGGACGCGGACGACTACCGCTACTTCCCGGAGCCCGACCTCGTGCCCCTCGAGCCCACCGCTG
>DATCYI010000240.1:0-5253 GCA_036570385.1 Acidimicrobiales bacterium
GACGGAGCGCCTTGGTGGCAGGCGGCGGGCTGGCCGTCGCCGCGCTGGCGGCGGCGCTGATCGTCTCGGGCCGCGAGACCGGAGATCCGCCCTCCACGACCACCACGGCGACCACCTCTGCTTGCACGCCGCTCCCCTACCAACCCTGTGGGCAGGCTGCGGCGCCGAACACCGACGGGCAGCGCTGCCTCACCGACTTCGCGGACTACGACGCCGATGCCGGCAACGGCTGCGAGGCGGCGCCCGACACCTTCACCGACGGCGACGCCCTGGTCGATCGCATCGAGGCGAGCATCGTCCCGACGGATGACGTCGACACCTTCACACTCGACGTCGCCGACGGGCGCCAGCTCCTCTGCGACGGCCGGCTCGTCGTGACGCTCACCGCGCCCGCCGGGGTCAGCCTGCGCCTCGAGCTGATCGAGGGCGAGGAGGTGCTGGGCCAGGCCACCAGCGCTGACGGGGTGCCCGCCGCCGTCTCCCTCCGCGAGCCCGAGTGCCTCTTCGACGACAGCACAACGCTCACGGCAAGGGTCTCCCCGATCGGGTCCGACCGATCAGCAGAGGCTTACGTGCTCGAGCGCGCCGGCTCCTTCTGACCCCGGCTGCTCAGGTCTGGAGGTCGCGCCGGCGCAAGCCCGCCAGGCCGAGACCGATGAGCGCCGCCGCCAAGACCGACAACAGGACGAGGGGCAGCACGGCTACGTCCTCCGCGGGGAGGCTCGGCACGTGGTGGAACGGCGAGAGCTCGAGGAACCACTCGGGCAACGACAGGATGTCGCCGAAGAACCCCATGACGAACAGCGCCGCCACCAGCGCCCAGCCGGCCACCGCGAACCGCGGCACGAAGCCGTAGAGAGCGACGGTGACCCCGACGACCACGAGGGCCGCCGGCGCGTGCACCAGCGAGGCGGCCAGCAGCCGCGGGACGTGGCCGGCATCGCCGTCGATGAGGCCGTAGGTGACGCCGGTGCCCAAGCCCGCGGCCGCGAGGACGACGAGCGTTCCGGCCACCACCACCTGGAGGTGCGAGCCGGCCCAGCGCCACCGTGACAGCGCGCCGGCGAGCACCGGCTCAGCGCGGCCGGCCTGCTCCTCCGATCGCATCCGCAGCGTCGCCTGCACGGAGTAGGCGGTGGCGATCATCGCCAGCACGAGCGCGGTCGTGGACAGGAACGACTCGACGAGGTCGCCGCCGGCCTGGGCCATGATGTCGGCGATCGTCTCGTTGTCGCCGACGAAGTCCTCGACATCGCCGCTGATGGAGCCGTAGGCCACCCCGGCGAGCAGCAGCGCAAGCGTCCAGCCCGCCAGGGCGCCGCGGTGGAGCCGCACGGCGAGACCAGTGGGCGACAGCAGGCCAGGTTCGGCGCGCGCCGGACCGGCCCGAGGTGGGACGATGCCCGCGCCGAGGTCGCGGTGGCTGTTGATGCGGTAGGCCGACCAGATGAGCGCGACGAGGGCCGCCGCCATCAGGGCCAGGACCCACCAGCGCTCCCCTCCGTAGGGACGCAGCGCCTGGCCCCAGCCGAGCGGCGAGAGCCACGAGAGGCGACCGTCGCCCACGTCTCCGATGGCGCGCAGCACGAAGCTCACGGCCAGCGCCACCCCCGCGATCCCCGAAGCTGCACGGGTTCCCTCCGTGACCTGCGACGACACCGCCGCCATCCCGGCGAAGAGCAACCCGACACCAGCGATGCCCGCCGCCAGAGCGGCCGAGCCCCCGGCGGGCAGCCCGGTGCCGATCAGGACAGCGAAGAGCAGACCGCCCAGGACGGCGTCGGCCAGCAGCGCGGTGGCGAGCACAGCCGTGATCGACGCATGGCGACCGACCACCGTCGAGCGCAGGAGCTCGGCGCGTCCCGCTTCCTCGTCACCTCGCAGGTGCCGGGTGACGAGGAAGAGGTTCATCAGCGCGGCTAGCACCATGCCGAAGGCAGAGATCTCGAAGGCGGTGCGACCCCCGAGCGTGTCGAGGGCCACCGGCGGACCGGCCATGGCGATGAAGGCGGCGTTGTCCTGCACCAGCTGACCTGCCTCCGCCAGCGACTGCCGGTCGGGGTAGAGGCCCTTGAGCCCTGCCACCTGCGTGTAGGTGAGCAGCGCTATCGCTCCCACCCAGACGGCGAGTCGCACACGGTCGCGACGCAGGACCAGGCGAGCCAGCGGCCCGGTCCCGGTCAGGTGGATCAAGACGATCCGTCCGATGAGCTCGCGTCGTAGTGCCGGAGGAACAGCTCCTCGAGCGTCGGCGGGGAGCTGGTGAGGCTGCGCACCCCGGAGCGGGCGAGGTGCTCCAGCACGGGAGCGAGGTCCACGCTGTCCACGCTGAACCGCACGGTCGAGCCATCGATCTGGAGGTCGTGCACACCAGCCAGCTCGGCGAACCCTGCCGGCTGGGCGGAGAGCTCGGCGACCACAGCGGTGCGGGTGAGGTGGCGCAGCTCCTGGAGCGTGCCCCGCTCGACGGTGCGCCCTTGCCGGATGATGCTCACCCGGTCGCAGAGCTCCTCCACCTCGCCGAGGATGTGGCTCGAGAGCAGCACGGTGCTGCCGTTGCCGGTGACCTCCCGGATGGCCCGCTGGAACTCGATCTCCATCAGCGGGTCGAGCCCCGAGGTCGGCTCATCGAGCAGGTACAGCTCCACGTCGCTGGCCAGCGCGGCGACGAGCGCGACCTTCTGGCGGTTCCCCTTCGAGTAGGTGCGAGCCTTCTTGGTGGGATCGAGCTGGAACCGCTCGAGCAGCTCGGCACGACGGCGCTCGTCGAGGCCGCCACGGAGCCGACCGAGCAGATCGATGATCTCGCCGCCTGACAAGGTGGGCCACAGCTCCACGTCGCCCGCCACGTACGCGAGCCGCCGGTGCAGATCAGCGGCATCCCGCCACGGATCGCTGCCCAGCACCTCCACCTCGCCCGCGTCCGCGCGCAGCAGTCCCAGGAGCACCCTGATCGTCGTCGACTTGCCCGAGCCGTTGGGGCCGAGGAAGCCGTGCACCTCTCCCGTGGCGACCTCGAGGTCGAGGCCGTCGAGGGCCCGGGTCGGACCGAAGGTCTTGACCAGACCGCGTGCTGAGATCGCTGCACCCATCGGTCCTCAACGTAGTGACGCTGAGCGTCGGATGGAGGGTGGATAGGGTCCCCCGGATGGGAATGGAGCGAGCCGGAGTCACCTTCGCAAGCCTGATGGGGCTGGGCCCCCAGACCGCGGTCGACACCGCCAAGCTGGCGGAGGAGGTCGGCTACAGCTCGTTCTGGACGGCGGAGACCACCGGTCCAGAGGCCTTCTCGGTGCTGGCCGCCGCGGGTGCGGCAGCACCGTCGCTCGACCTCGGAACCGGTGTGCTCGCCCTCCAGCTGCGCACCCCGATGGTCGTCGCCATGGCGGGCGCCACCCTGCAGGCTCTCCACCCCGATCGCGAGATCCTCCTCGGGGTCGGCATCTCGTCGCCGGTCGTGGCCAGCCGCTGGCACGGCCAGCCCTACACCGACCACCCGCTCAGCCAGGTGCGCGAGTACATCACCCTCGTGAAGGCGTGCCTCTCGGGCGAGAAGGTCGACTTCGCCGGAGACCACTACCAGGTGAAGGGCTTCCGCCTCGGCCTGAAGCTCGGCGAGCGACGTCCGAAGGTCGTCGTCGGCGCGCTCAACCCGAAGATGCTGGCGCTGGCGGGCGAGCTGGCCGACGGCGTGCTGCTGAACTACCTGCCCGCCTCGCACGTGCCGTGGTCGGTCGAGCAGGTGCGCAGGGGCGGCCCGGCCGAGATCTACGCCTACGTGCACGCCGGGATCTGCGAGCGCGACGAGGGCATAGAGCTGGCCCGGCGCGACCTCTTCTCCTACGCGGTGGTCGACTCCTACGCCCGCAACTTCGAGCGGGCAGGGTTCGCCGACGAGGTCGGTGCCATCCGCGAGGCGCACGCGGCCGGTGATCGGGCCGCGGCCGTGGCCGCGGTCTCCGACCGGATGGTCGACGCCATCGACGTCATGGGCGACGCCGGCACCGTCGAGGCGACCATGCGGTCCTACGCAGATGCGGGCGTCGACGTGCCGGTGCTGATGCCGCTGCCCTGGGGCGCCGACCGCCGGGGCTCAGCGCAGCTGGCGATCCGGGCCGGCGTCGGCAAGGCCTAGGGCTCGAGCGGTAGCCGGCGACGGTCCTCCATGGCCCGGCCCAAGGAGCCCACGCCTGCCGCTCTGACCGAGAGCGCCCTGCTGCAGGTGGGGCTGCGCCCAGGCGACCGGGTGAGGTTCCGGCGCAGCACTGGAGGCACCTGGCAGGAGGCGGTCGTGGAGCGCCGCGAGAAGGACGGGTCGGTCGGCGTCCGCGACGGGCGCGGCGCCGCCCGGGCCATCACCATCGATCGCCTGCAGGTGCGCACCACCGGGCCACGAGGCGGCGCCGTGTGGGAGCCGGTCGTCGAGCGAGCCGAGCGCGATGAGCAGCTGGGCATGTGGTGACCTCCGACCGGCAGACGATCGACATCTACGAGGCCCAGAGCGACCGCTACGAGAGCCGCAGGAGCCCGGGTCGGCTGCCCGAGGCGGAGGCGTTCGGGGCTCGTCGTCCGGAAGGGGTAGCCGTCGACCTCGGCTGCGGGCCGGGTTGGTACACCGCCGCGCTCGGTGAGCCTGTTGTCGCGCTCGACGCGGCCCTGGCCATGCTCCGCAGGACGCGGGAGGTCGCACCCGGCTCGTTGGCGGTGCAGGCCGAGCTCGGCGCGCTCCCTCTGCGGGCCGGAGCGCTTGCTGGTGGCTGGGCCCGCAACACCTACGTGCACCTGCGCGCAGTGGATGTGCCGCTGGCGCTCCACGACCTCCACCGCGCCCTCGCCCCCGGCGCACCCATCGAGGCGACGTTCTTCGAAGGCGACCAGGAGGGTCGCGAGGTCTTCCCGGCTGACGACCTCCCGGGTCGCTGGTTCTCCACCTGGCCCCGCCACCGTCTGCTCGACGTGCTCGTGGGCGCGGGGTTCGACCTCACAGAGCTCGACGTCAGGAGTGGTGACGACGGCACCGTCCTGACCGTGCGCGCTGATCGAGCCCGCACGCTCGCCGACACGGTCGGTCCCGATGTGCGGCTGCTCGTGTGCGGCCTCAACCCGAGCATCCGAGCCGCCGACGCCGACATCGGGTTCGTGACGCCAGGGAACCGCTTCTGGCCGGCCGCGCTGGCCGCCGGGATCGTGACCCGCGACCGCGACCCGCGCCACGCGATGGCCGCGCACGGCGTCGGGATGACCGATCTCGTC
>DATCYI010000241.1:0-4873 GCA_036570385.1 Acidimicrobiales bacterium
GTTCGCCGGCAACGTCGAGGTGCCCTCGGTCGGCGGCCCGTCGGCCACCACGCCTGACGGCGCACCCGCCGATCCAGGAGCTGCAGGCCCCGAAGGCACCGCACCGGGCGCCGCCGACCCGGGAGGGACGGGGGGCGGCACCACTGGCGGCACCGGTGGGGAGCAGAGCCCCAACGCGGGAGTCGCGCCCTGCACCGACCGCACCCTCCAGGTGCCCGGCGACCCCTACTCCCCGCCCTGCTACGCCTTCTCCGGCGACAACGGCGGCGCCACCCACCAAGGCGTGACGCCCGAGTCGATCGTCGTCACCGTCCGCGAGCTGGAGGGCCCCTCGGCGTCGGAGATCTTCTCCGAGATCACCGGCGAGAGCGTGAACGACTCGCCCGAAGCCGTGCACGACACGGTCGTCGCGCTGGCCGAGTACTTCTCGTCGAGGTTCCAGTTCTACGGGCGCAAGCTCGACATCCGCTTCTTCCGCGGCGAGGGCAACGGCGCCACCGAGCTCCTCGGAGGCGGCAAGGAGCGGGCCCTGTCCGACGCGGTCACCGCGGCCAAGCAGCACGGATCGTTCGCCGACCTCAGCGGCATCACCATCCCCTACGCCGACGCGCTGGCCCAGCAGGGCGTCGTGAACATCGGTGCGCCCTACCCGTCACGCAACTGGTACGACGCCCGCGGTCCCTACGCATGGAGCCTCTTCCCCGACGGCAGCAACGTCGTCGAGTCCTCCGCCGCGGCCACGATCGCCCGCCTGCCTGCGGGCTCCACCGCCGACTTCGCGGGGCCGTCGATGCAGGGCCAGCCCCGCAAGCTGGCGCTCGTCGCTCCCGAGAACGCCGAGTACCAGGAGTCGGTGAACCTCTACCTCGACCTGCTCGGCCAGGCGGGCATCTCGGTGGCGCTGAACCTGAAGTACAAGCTCGACATCTCCTCGATGCCGAACCAGGCGTCGAACATCATCGCCCAGCTGAAGGACAACGGGATCACCACGGTGCTCTGCGGCTGCGACCCGGTGATGCTCGCCCTCGGCATGACGCCCAAGGCCAACGAGCAGAACTACGAGCCCGAGTGGCTCACCTCCGGACTGGCCTTCGTGGAGCAGGACATCGTGTCGCAGCTCATCGACCAGAAGCAGTGGTCGCGGGCGTTCGGCATCGCCTACAACGCGGAGTCGGAGCCGATCGGTGCGTCGTTCCCCTACGCCGCCTACAAGCAGATGCGGCCCGGCGACGAGCCCTCCTTCGGCGTCGAGGAGCTCTACTACCAGATGTACATCCTGGCCATCGGCATCCAGCTGGCGGGCCCGAACCTCACGCCGGAGACGTTCCAGGCGGGGATGTACGCCTACCCCGGCGGCGTCGGTCCGCGCGGCACCTGGGGCTTCGGGCCGGGCGACCACACGCCGACCGACGACTACCGCGAGATCTGGTGGGACCCCGACCGCATCTCGCCGCAGAACAACAAGCCGGGCGCGTGGGTGCAGATGAACGGCGGCGCCCGCTGGACGCCCGGCCGGCCGCCCACGGCACCAGCCACCTTCTTCCAGGGATGACTCGGATGACAGGGATCAGGTCATGAGCACAACCGTCGACCCGACCACCAACGGGCACGACCCGTCGGTGGTGGCCCCGCCCCCTGACGCGCAGCGCGGCGAGCGCGGCGACACAGACCAGGCGCTCGCTCCGCTGCGGGCCCGCCCCCAGAACGTCCACGTCATGTGGGGCTTCGGGTCGCTGGCCGTCGGGGTGCTGCTGTTCGTGCTCATGGTGCTGCTCGCACCCACCGTCGCTCCCGAGCGCATCGTCGAGCAGCCGGTCGGCGGCACGAGCACCACCGAGGTCACCATCGCCACCACCACCAGCACACCTGCGACCACCACCACAGCCGCGGCGGTGGCGCCGTGAGCATCGCCGCCACCATCGAGCGCGGCACTGCGCAGCTGCGGGGCTCGCGCATCGGCCAGGGCGTCGTCGCCGGAGTGGTCGCCTACAGCGCCCTCTACTGGGTGCCGGCCAGCCCGCTGCCCGACGTGATGCCGTGGGGCGTCGTCGCCCAGGGGATCATCTTCGGCACGTCCTACGCGCTGCTGGCGATGGGCCTGATCCTCATCTACCGCACCACCCGCATCGTGAACTTCGCCTACGGCGCGATGGGCGCGATGCCCGGCTCCCTCACCGTCGGCCTGTTCATGGCCAAGGGCTGGAACTACTGGCTGGCCATCGCGCTGGGGCTGATCGTCGGCGCCGGGTCGGGGGCGCTGGTCGACATCCTCGTGATCCGCCGCTTCGCCCGCTCGTCGCGGCTCGTGCTCACGGTCGCCACCATCGGCCTGGCCCAGATCCTCGGCGCCATCGGGCTCATCATCGGCGTCGCCCTGGGCACCGACGCTCTGATCGGGAACATCGAGACGCCGCTCAGCGCCAACTTCTTCATCCGGCCCTACGAGATCCGCGGCGACCACATCCTCATGATCGGGCTCGCGCCGCTCGCCCTGGCCGGGCTCGGCTGGTTCCTGCTCGGCACCGATGCCGGCCGCGCCGTGCGGGCCGCCGCCGAGAACCAGGACCGGGCCCTGCTGCTCGGCGTCCCCGTCCGCCGGCTGCAGACGATCGTGTGGGCGGTCGCCGGCGCCCTCGCCACCGCCACCTTCGTCACCAAGGCCCCGTTCACGGGAGTGGTGCCCGACGCCCTCGTCGGCGCCACCGCCATCCTCCCCGGTCTCGCCGTCGCGGTCATCGCCCGGTTCCAGTCGCTGCCCCTCGCGCTCGGAGGCGGCATCGCCCTCGGCATCGCCGAGTGGACGATCCGCTGGAACGTCGACGCGGTGTCGATCTTCGACGTCACCTTCCTCGTCGTCATCCTCGTCGCCCTGCTGCTCGGCAAGAACCGGGTGAGCCGCGCCGAGACCGGCGAGAGCAGCTGGGACAGCGCCGGCGTGCTCAAGCCCATCCCCCGCGAGCTCCTCCGCGTGCCAGAGGTGCGCTGGGCCCGCCGCGGCCTCGCCGTTCTCACCGCACTCGTGCTCGTGGTGCTGCCGCTCACCTTCGGACCGTCGACGGTCACCACGCTCACCTTCGGCGCGGTGTGGGCGCTCGTGGCCATGTCGCTGGTCGTGCTCACCGGCTGGGGCGGCAACATCAGCCTCGGCCAGTTCGGCATCGTGGGCATCGGCGCCATGACCGCCGGCAACCTCCTCACCCGCTGGAACATCGACCTCTTCGTCGCCATGGCCGCGGCGATGGCGGTCGGCGCCGCGGTGGCGGTGGCCATCGGGCTGCCCGCGCTGCGCATCAAGGGCCTCTACCTGGCCGTCACCACCATGGCCTTCGCGGTGGCGCTCGACTCGTACTTCCTCAACCCCGTCAACTTCTCGAGCCTCGTGCCCGACACCACCGTGCCGCCCGTGCTCTGGAAGCGCTGGGACATGGAGAGCCAGTGGGTGCGGTACCTGTTCGTGCTCGGGATCGTCGGCCTCGCCGCCGTGCTGATCCGATCGATCCGCGGGGCCAGGGCCGGGCGCGTCATGGTCGGCACGCGCGACAACGAGAAGGCAGCCAGCGCGCTGGCGGTGCCCACCACCCGCGTGAAGCTGCAGACCTTCATCCTCTCGGGCGCACTGGCCGGCCTGGCGGGCGCGCTCTACGTCCTCGTGCTCGCACCCGTGGGCGCCGGGCAGGGCACCTTCCCCGCTGCGTCGTCGATCGAGGTGTTCTCCTACGCGGTGATCGGAGGTCTCGGCTCGGTGGCGGGCGCGGTGTCGGGCGTAGGCCTGTTCCGGCTGCTCGACTTCGTGCTGGCCAAGCAGTTCTCCGGCGAGATCGTGGCCATCCTGCGCTACACGCTCTCCGGCGCGGGCCTGCTCTGGATCCTCTACTTCCTGCCCGGTGGCCTGTGGCAGTTCGTCCAGCGCGGGCGGGATGTGCTGCTGCGGCGGGTGGCCGCCAAGCACGACCTCGTCGTCCCGAGCCTCGTCGCCGACAAGCGCACGGACGACGACGACGGCGACGACGAGCACGGGCCGCCCGACGAGCCCGGCGGCCACGACGGCGCCGAGGACGAGACCTCGATCATCGTGGGAGCACTGTCATGACCGACCTCGACCGCACCGACGAGATCGCCCGCCCCATCCTCAGCGTGCGCGACCTCGACGCCTCGTACGGACCGGTGCAGATCCTCTTCGGGCTCGACCTCGACATCCACGAAGGCGAGATCGTCGCCCTGCTCGGCACCAACGGCGCTGGCAAGTCCACCCTCTTCAAGTGCATCACCGGGCTCCTGCCCCCGACCCGCGGCTCGGTCACCTTCGACGGCACCGAGCTGCGAGGCATGGCCACCGACGAGATCGCCGCCCGTGGCGTGGTGATGATGCCCGGCGGCAAGAGCGTGTTCCCCACGCTCACGGTGCGCGACAACCTGCGCCTGGCGTGCTGGCTCAAGCGCAAGGACCGCGCCGCGGTGGCCGCCGCCGAGGAGCGGGTCCTCGCGATGTTCCCGCGCCTCGCCGATCGCATCGACCAGCTGGCGGGGAACCTCTCCGGTGGCGAGCAGCAGATGCTCGCGGTCAGCCAGGCGCTGATCCCCGACCCGCAGATGCTGCTCATCGACGAGCTGTCGCTCGGGCTCGCCCCGACCATCGTCGGCCAGCTCATCGAGGTGGTGCACCAGATCCACGAGACCGGGCTCACGATCGTGGTGGTGGAGCAGTCGATCAACGTCGCCCTGCGGCTGGCCCAGCGGGCGGTGTTCATGGAGAAGGGCGAATTCCGCTTCACCGGCTCCACGCAAGACCTGCTCGACCGGCCCGACATCCTGCGCTCCGTCTTCATCGCCGGCGCCTCCGCCGGCACCGGCGCCGACGCGCCGGCGGGCCCTT
>DATCYI010000242.1:0-2746 GCA_036570385.1 Acidimicrobiales bacterium
TGCGCAGGTGCTCGACCGGTTCGGCGAGCGCATCGGCGAGGCCGGCCTCCCGTGGGCGGGTGGACGCAAGGACCCGCGGCTGGCGCTGGCGGTCACGAAGCCGAACGCCGAGCCGCTCGACGGGCTCGATGCGGTCTGGACGGGGTCGCGCCCACGTGCCGTGACTGTGCTTTCGCCGTTCTGGGACGTCGATGCGGAGGCGCGGGCGGCGGTGGTCGGCAAGTTGTCTCCGCAGGGAGCGGTGTGGGCCACGTTCGTCGTCTCCGTCGACCCCATGACACAGAAGGTTCGAGCGCCCGCTTCGTTGCTCGACGGTCTACCGACGCGGATCGATGTGGAGGCGGTCGAGCTGGGGTCGGCACCGGACGCCAGCACCGAGGATCGGATGCGGCTGCTTCATGCGAAGTGCATTCGCTATGAGAGCCACACGTGGACGGCGGCCATGGTGGGGTCCTCCAACGTGACGACCGCCGGCCTCGGGCTGAAGGCGGCCAGCCATCGAGAGATCAACCTCTGGATCGGCACCCCGGCAGATAGCCCCGTCGCCAGGGCGTTGCGTGTGCTCATCCCCGAGGGCGAGCCCATCGATCTGGGCCTGGCCGATCTCGAGCCGCTCGACGACGAGGACGAAGTCGCCCTGCCCGCCTTACCGACCTGCTTCATCGATGCCGTCCTCCACCCGGGACCCCCGCCAACCATCGAGCTCACCCTGGATGCCGCCAAGCTGCCGGACCGTTGGGAGATCCTCGATGGGGATCAGCTCCTTGCCGACGACGGGACCTGGGAACGGTCCGGCGGCGGAGCTGTGCTCGCCATCGACATCAGCGAACGGTTCCTCGTCTCGTCACTCGACGTGCGCTGGCACGAGGGCGGCGAGATGGTGCGGGCGCCGTGGCCCGTGAACGTGAGCGACTCCGCCCTGCTGCCGCCGCCGGAGGAGCTGCGCTCGCTGCCGATGGACGTGCTCCTCGCAGTGCTGGCCTCGACCCGGCCCATCCACGACGCCCTCGAGGCCGCGCTGCGCAAGGGGGATCAGGCGCAGGGTCGGCCGGGCCACGACGAGTTCGACGCGCTGGCCCGGTTCGACAGCGAGCGCATGCTCCTCACCCGAACCCGCCGGATGGCGGCTGCGCTGTGGGGTCTGCAGCGGCGCTTCGACCGCCCCCTGGGGAGCCTTGAGGCGCTGGACTGGCGGCTCAGCGGCATCGTGGGTGCCACCCAGCTGGCAGATGGGCTCTGCCGGGCGGTGGCCGATGGCGACATGGAGCCCATCGAGGCGCGGTTCCACCTGGCCGAGCTGGCCCGGACCGTGGGAACCATCGAATGGGAGGTCGTGGCCGGCCGCCTGGACCCAGCGCTGGTCCGGTCACGGGTGGCCAAGACGCTCAGCCACATCACGGACTGTGCCACCGGCCTGCCTGCGGGTGGCGGCGCTGTCGACCAGTACGTGGCGGCGGCGTTGGGGAGTGTGACGCCGTGACGTGGAAGCTTGACCTGCGTGTCGACCTCGGCCTGAGCAACATCGCGGCCGACGTCGCCGCTCGTCAGCAGCAGACCGCGGCCGAGCTGTGCCGGCGACTCAACGACCAGCCGGGGTTGGTGCTCGCCGACGAGGTGGGAATGGGGAAGACCTTCGTCGCCCTGGCTGTCGCAGCATCCGCGGCCCTGGCCGAGCACGAGGCACCGGTCGTTGTGATGGTCCCGACGGGGGTCGCCGAGAAGTGGGTGAAGGAGTGGGCGGTCTTCACCGAGCGGTGCCTGGCGCCGGGGACGCCCACCCTTCGAGTGACGGAAACCCCCGTGCGCAACGGGACCGACTTCTTGCGGCTCCTGGACGACCCGCCAGATCGGCGACGCCACCTGATCGTCGTGACCCACGGAGCGCTGTCAGCTCGACTCGGGGACCCGTGGGTGCAGCTGGCGCTTGTGCGTCAGGCCCTGCTCCACCAACGGGGCACGGAGCCGTATCGCCAGGCCCTCGCCCGGTGGGGCGCCAAGCTCTTCCGCTATCCGAACTTCACCCATGCGGTGGTGACGGACCTTCTCGCCGCCCAGCCGAAGCACTGGCGCCGGATCGCCGCCAAGTACGGACTCGACCCGGGTGATGATCCCGTGCCGCAGCCAATCGTGGATGCCCTCAACCGGATCGAGCTGGAGGCGCTCCGAGAGGCGATCTGGGAGATCCCGTTCAGACAATCAGCAGGTCTGGATCGGCGTCTGAAGGCCACCCGCAAGGCCATCGTCGATGCCTTGAAGGACGCATGGCCCGAGGTGCTCCGACGGGTCAACGTGCGGCTTCCGCTCCTGATCCTCGACGAGGCCCACCACGTCAAGAACGACAACCAGCTGGCTCGGCTGTTCGCCAATCCGGATGCGGAGGCCGACGCGGAGGCCTTAGCCGGCGCGCTCGGCGGCATGTTCGACCGGATGCTGTTCCTGACGGCGACGCCGTTTCAGCTCGGCCACGGCGAGCTGCTTCGGGTGCTCGAGCGGTTCGAAGGCGTGCGATGGGAGGCTCCGCTCGACCGAGGGCGCTTCCGCGGTCAGCTCGCGCACCTGCGGGCCGCCCTCGGCACTACGCAAGCGGCGGCGCTTCGCCTCGAACGCGCCTGGGGTCGCCTGGAGGTCAGCGACGATCTGGGTCCCCCGCCCGACGAGGTCGAGGCGCCGGACCGGGTCCGCAGCGCCCGCGCTGCGGTCGATCAGCTGCGGGAGGCGATGGAGGCCGCCGAGAACCTGCTCCGCC
>DATCYI010000243.1:0-5313 GCA_036570385.1 Acidimicrobiales bacterium
CACGCCGAAGGCCGCCGCGGTGCGCAGGTCGACGCCGTCGGGCACCGGGCGCAGCGCCGTGGCGCCGAGAACCGCCTCCTCGGCGAAGGCACCCACGAAGGTGGTGCCCATCACGCGGTCACCGATCGTGAAGCCGACGACGTCGTCGCCTACCTCGGTGACGACGCCGGCCAGCTCGCTGCCGGGCACGAAGGGCAGCGGCGCCGACATCTGGTAGGAGTCGGCCACCACCAGCACGTCGGGGAAGTTCACGGCGGCGGCCGCCACCCGAACCCGTACCTGGTCGGCCGCGAGTGCCGGCGCCGGGACGTCCTCGACGCTGACCGCCTCAGGGGGCCCGTAGGCGCGGCAGACCGCCGCCCTCATCGGCCGTAGTCGGTTGTCGCCGCCAGCTCGGCGGCGCCGGCCATCGAGTCGAGCACGACCTGGCCGTAGGCCAGCAGCGCCGGGGTGTCGGGGGTCGCCCGCTGGAAGCCCTGCTCTAGGACGATGGCGAGCTTCCACTTGGCCAGGATCACGTAGTAGTCGATGTCGTCGACCTGGCGTCCGGAGACCGCGGCGTAGCGGTCGAGCATCTGTGAGCGCGTCGGCATGTGGGTCATGTCGACGTAGCCGCTCGGCTCTTCATCGGCCACGGTCTCATCGGGCCACGACTGCACCACCCAGGCCAGGTCGATCTTCGGGTCGCCGACGGTGCCCATCTCCCAGTCGACGATCGCGGCCAGACGGGCCGGACCGCCGTGCTCGTACATCACGTTGGCGAACTGGTAGTCGCCGTGCATCAGCCCGGGGACGTAGTCGAGCGGCTTGTGCTCGCGCAGCCAGGCCGAGGCCTCGTCGAGGCCGGGGATCTCGCGGCCCTTGATGCGCTCGAGGAACGTCGTCCAGCGGTCGACCTGGCGCTCGTGGTACCCGTCGGGGCGGCCGAGGTCGGCCAGGCCGCGCGCCTGCCAGTCGACCTTGGAGAGCCGGGCGATGCCGTCGACCAGCTCGTAGGCCAGCCCCTTGCGAGCGGCGTGGTCCGTGTCGAAGGGCTCAGGCCAGGGGCCACCCTTGAGGTCCATCGGCGACCAGCCGTCGACGAAGCCCATCAGGTAGAAGGTGCGGCCGAGCACGCTCGTGTCCTCGCACAGCGCGATGGCTTCGGTGTGGGGCACGTCGGTGCCGGCGAGGGCGTCGATGATGCGGTACTCGCGGACGATGCCCTTGTCCCGGTCGGCCGGCGCGGTGGTGGGCGGGATGCGCATGACGCAGCGCAGGTCGCCGCGGGTGAGCTCGTAGATCTCGTTCTGCGTTCCACCGGAGAGGTAGCGGCTCGTGAGCGGGGCCCCTGCGCCGGCGAGCCCGACCGAGTCCATCCACGCGCCCACGCGGCCGAGCTGATCGGCGTCGAGCGCCGGCACGGCGGCGTCGAAGATGCTCACAGGTTCCCGACCTCGAGGTCGAGGAGATCGGCGTACTTGGCCCGGGCCGCGGCCTTGCGCTTGGGGAGGTGCTCGGTGGGCCAGATGTCGTCGCTCGGTCGGTGGTCGCGCAGCAGCTGGCGAGCGACGGTGACCTTGTGGACCTCGGTGGGCCCGTCGGCCAGGCCCATCACGCTCGCGCCGACGAGCATCCGGGAGAACGGCATCTCGTTGCTCACACCCAGCGCACCGTGCACCTGGATGGCCCGCAGGGCGATGTCGTGCAGCACCGTCGGCATGATCACCTTCACCGCGGCGATGTCCTTGCGGACCTTGCGGTAGTCGTTGTGCTTGTCGATCGTCCACGCCGTGTAGAGCACGAACATCCGGAACTGGGCGAGCTGCGCGTAGGAGTCGGCGATGAAGCCCTGCACGAACTGCTTGTCGGCGAGGAGGCTGCCCTGCGTCTCGCGGCTGAGCGCCCGCTCGCACATCATGTCGAGCGCCTTCTGGGCGAGGCCGATGGTGCGCATGGCGTGGTGGATGCGGCCGCCGCCGAGGCGGGTCTGCGCGATCGCGAAGGCTTGGCCCTCGCCGCCGAGCAGCGCATCGGCTGGGACGCGCACGTTGTCGTAGTGGATCAGGGCGTGCGAGCCCTCGCCCTCGGGCTCCCCGGCGAGGCCGACGTTGCGCACGATGTTCACGCCGGGCGTGTCGGCCGGCACCAGGAACATCGACATGCCGTTGTACGCGCTGACATCGGTGTTGGTGACCACCATCACGATCAGGAACGAGGCGGTGTTGGCGTTGGAGGAGAAGAACTTCCAGCCGTTGATCACCCACTCGTCACCGTCGCGCTCGGCACGGGTGGTGAACATCGTGGGATCGGAACCGGCGTGCGGCTCGGTCATCGAGTAGCAGGAGAAGATCTCGCCCTCGAGCAGCGGGCGCAGGTAGCGCTCCTTCTGCTCGGGCGTGCCGTAGTGGGCGATGATCTCGGCGTTGCCCGTGTCGGGCGCCTGACACCCGAAGATCACCGGCGCCCACCCCGACCGTCCGAGGATCTCGTTGAGCAGGCTCAGCTTCACCTGCCCGTAGCCCTGGCCCCCGAGCTCGGGACCGAGGTGCGTGGCCCACAGCCCCTGGTCGCGCACCTGCTGCTTGAGCGGGTCGAGGACCTTGCGCATCCGCTCATCGGGTGGCGTGAACACGAGGTCAGGCCACAGCACGTCGAGCGGCTCGACCTCCTCCCTCACGAAGGCATCAGCCCAGTCCAGCTTCGCCTGGTACTCAGGCTCCGTCTCGAAGTCCCACATTGGCCCCCTCCTTTCGGGCAGAATAGTGTTCTGGAGATGGAGAAGGCAATTCCGCCTGAGCAGGACGTCGCGCTGCGGATAGCCCAGCAGACGCTCGCGGCGCGCGCTCCCGGCTACTCCACCGAGGTGCGCAGCCTGCTCGACGCCGGGCGCGAGGTCATGCGTCGCAACGGCACGTCCGGCCGGGCACGGGTGGCCGACATCGTCGCTCTCGCCGGGCTGTCCAACGACGCCTTCTACCGGCACTTCGCCTCCAAGGACATGCTGGTGGCGGCCATCCTGGAGGACGGCACCGAGCGCCTCCGGAGCTACCTGGCCCACCAGATGGGCAAGGCCGAGGGGCCCGAAGCAAAGGTGCGGGCGTGGGTGGCGGGAGTGCTCGCCCAGGCGGCCGACGAAGAGGTCGCCGCGCAGACCGTCGCCATCCTCTGGAACTCGCTCAGCGCTGCGACCGCGCCGGGCAGCACCTCGGCCAGCACCGTGCTGGCGCCGCTGCTGGTCGAGCCGTTCTCGGCGCTGGGGAGCGCCGACCCCGAGCTCGACGCGACGCTGGCCGCCCACGCGGTGATCGGCAAGCTGAGCGAGCACCTCTGGCGCGAGGAGCGTCCGACGCCAGCCGAGACCGACCACATCGTGCGGCTGCTGGTCGCCGGCGTCGCGGCCGGCGGGGTGGGCTGTTCGCCCTAGCGCGTTGCGATGCCGTTCAGCACGACGGCCCAGAGCTCTTCGGCCGCGGAGGTGGCGTCTTGCACGGGCGTGGCCGCGATCGTGGCCGAGAACGAGTTGAACATGATCACCGCGAGCATCGTGCCGACCACGGCCCTGTGCGGCAGATCGCCCTTGATGGCACCGGCTTCGGCCGCGGCCTTGACGATCTCCTCGAACAGCGAGACCAGGGGCACGAACGCGCGGGCGGCCTCGGCGGGGTGGGCGGTCAGCAGCTGTTGCGCGAACTCGACCATGAGCGGCGGCGGCGAGGCCTTCTTCGACTTGCCCTTCGGGGCCGGGCTGCACATCCGGTAGTACTCGACCACGAAGCGGTGGAGGCGATCGAGCGGGTCGGTCTCCTCGTCCACCTTGTCGCGCAGCACCCCCGCGGTGGATCGAACCGACTCCTCGAAGAGGGCTAGCAGCAGCTCGTGCTTGCCGCCGAAGTACTGGTAGAAGCTGCGCAGCGACTGGCCGGAGCGCTCGACCACCTCTTGGACGGTGAACTCCTTGCTGTCGCCCGAGTCCATGAGCTCGAGCGCCGCGTCGAGGAACCGCTGCACGCGGTTCTCGGCCCGGGTGCGAGCCGAGTCGAGCGACCGGGCCACCGCGAGCTCCCGCCAGCTCGGCGGCGCCTCGGCGGCCACGTCGTCACCAGATGCGTTGTTCGGCACCCGCGCAGCCTACCTATCCGCGGCCCGCGGGAGACTGACGCTCTCCCCGAGCGGGACAGGGTGCGTCGTGGCGCGCGTCACACCCGCGAGCGCGGCTCTAGTGACGTTGTCCGCTCATGAGAACTTCGTTATCGTCGGCCGCCATGGCGACCTACGACTCGGCGGCGCAGTCGGACATCCTCGAGGTCGAGCAGCTCCTCGCCCGCTACGCGGTGGGGATGACCAAGGACGACGTCGACGCGGTGATGGACGTCTTCACCCCCGACGGCACCTACAGCGCCTTCGGCGACACCTACAGCCTGGCCGACTTCCCCACGCTCGTCGCTGCGGCGCCAAAGGGCTTGTTCATGGTTGGCACCCCGGCCCTGGAGCTCGACGGCGCGGCCGGCACGGGCACCGGCGAGCAGCCGCTGTGCTTCGTCGACCAGACCGACCACGCCATGCGGATCGGCTGGTACACCGACACCTACCGCCGCACCGAGTCGGGCTGGCGGCTGGCCACCAGGCGGATGACGTTCCTGCGCAAGAGCGGCGCCCGCGACTCGGGCCGCGCCCACGATCCCACCCGCCCCGTCCCCGCGGCCGGCTGAGCGGGCAGCCGGTGGAGCTCGACGAGTTCCGAGCCTCGCTCGACGCGTGGCTCGACGAGAACGAGGCCGCGCTGACGCCCCCTCACGGCGGGGGCCACGGCACGCTCGAAGCCAACATGGCCCACCTCGACGAGGTGAAGCGCCTGACCTACGAGGCCGGGTGGATGCGGTGGGGCTGGCCGGAGGCGGTCGGCGGGTTCGGCGGGTCCACCCTGCTGCGCGCCTACCTGGGCGAGGCCGTCACGTCCCGCGGCTTCGTGGACCCCGGCGTCTACTCGATGGTCGAGGTGCTGGCGCCGACGATGATCGACTACGCCCGTCCGGAGCTGGCCGCAACGATGGTGCCGGCGCTGCTCAGCGGTCGCGAGACGTGGTGCCAGGGCTTCTCCGAGCCGGGCACCGGCAGCAACCTCGGGTCCCTGACCTGCCGGGCCACGCGCACCGACGAGGGCTACCGCGTCACCGGGCAGAAGGTGTGGACGAGCCTGGCGCAGTTCGCCCAGCGCTGCGTGCTCCTCACCCGCACCGGCACGCTCGAGTCCGCCCACAAGGGCATCACCGCGCTGTTCGTCGACATGGACAGCCCCGGCATCACCGTGCGGCCGATCGAGACGATGCACGG
>DATCYI010000244.1:0-8588 GCA_036570385.1 Acidimicrobiales bacterium
GGCACGATGAACAGCGTGTAGGTGCCCGGGATGAGCGGCACCAGCGGGGCGATGAGCACGCCGGCGAGGCCGGCCACCGCGGCGCTGATCGCCCAGTTCGCCATCGCGATCCGTTCAGGTGAGATGCCCGAGACGAGCGCGCCCACGTCGCTCTCCGCCGCGGCGCGGGTGGCCAGGCCGAAGCGGGTGAACCGGAACACCGCCGCCAGCAGGAGCGAGACCGCCACGATCGTGAGCACCAGCCAGAGGCGGTCGGACACGATCCGGATGTCGCCGAACATGAAGTTCTCACGGGGGAAGATCGGCGCCACGATGATCTGGTCGGCCCCCGCGCGCTCGCCGACGATCGCGGTCAGCAGGATCATCACGCCGAGGGATCCGACCGCCTTGGCCAGCGGGAGGGCGTTGCGCAGCGGCCGGAACACCGCGACGTACAGCAGCACCCCGAGGAGCGCTTCGATGACCAGCGTGGCGACCATCGCAGGCCAGAACCCGAGCGGATCGCCGAGGTCGTACGTCTTCGGGCCGAGGGGCAGCGGGGCGAGCAGCTCGCCGCGTCGCAGGAACGCGTAGGTGTAGGCGGCGTGGAGCGACAGGGCGCCGGTGGCGAAGTTGAGGACGCCCGAGCTGCGGTAGGTCACCACCAGCGCCACCGCTAGGGCGGCGAAGACGGCTCCGTTGCCGAGGCCGAGGAGCAGGAAGTTGATGTAGTCGGTCATGGGTCCCCGGGTCGTGACGGCGCGCGTCGGTTAGGGCAGGTCAGGGCTCCGCAGCGACGTCCCAGGTGAGCGGGAGGCTGTCGAGCCCATAGACGCCCCCGCCGTGCTCAATCGCCTGGCCGGCGGGGTCGAGCTGGTAGCTCGGGATGCGGCGGTGCCACTCCTCGAGGGCGATCTGCATCTCCTGGCGGGCCAGGTGGGAGCCGAGGCAGCGGTGCGGGCCGGCGCCGAAGGCGATGTGGCGGCTCGGCCCGCGGTCGAGCTGGAAGTCGGTGGCGCCCGGGAACGCCTGCTCGTCGCGGTTCGCCGAGCCGAGCGGGAACACAACCATGTCGCCGGCCCGCACGGGGCAGCCGTGGAAGTCGGTGTCGGTGGTGACCTTCCGCGCGGTCTGGACGATCGGGAACGTCCGCAGGACCTCCTCGACGGCGGAGGGCATCAGAGACGGATCGGCCAAGAGGCGCTCGCGGTCGGCCGGGTTCGTGGCCAGGTGGTGCATCCCGTAGGAGAGCTGGGCGGCGACCGTGTCGAGGCCGGCCATGAACAGCAGGAGCAGGCAGGAGAGCAGGTCTTCCTGCTTCACCGGCTCACCGTCGATCTCCCACGACAGCGCCGTGCTGATGATGTCGTTGCCGTCGCCCCCGCCGGCGGCTCGGCGCTCCTCGATGAGGCCGCCGAAGTACTGCATCACCTGGATCATGGCGTTCATGGCCGAGTCGGGTGCGGCGTCGTCGCTGCGCCGCAGGATCGCCTCCTCCCACTCCATGAACGTGGGCAGCATGTCGGTGGGGGCACCGAGGATGCGCAGGAAGATCGTGGTGGGGAAGGTGTGGGCGAAGTCGACCACGTAGTCGCACGAGCCCCGAGCGGCGATCTCGTCGATCAGCTCGCCGGCGAAGGCGCGCTGCTCGTCGGCCATGCGCTTGATCGTGGGCGGCGAGAAGTAGCTGGCCAGGAGGTGGCGCCACTTACCGTGCTCCGGCGGATCCAGCATGATCGGGATCCACTTGTAGGCGGGGTTCGGATCCTCCGGCACGATCACCGAGCTGGAGAAGATGTCGGGCTGCTGGAGGCCGTCGACGATGACGTCGTGGTCGAGGAACACGTAGTAGCCGGGCTCGGTCTCGGTCCAGAAGAACGGGCGGCTCCGGTCGCGCAGCTCGTCCAGCCGTCGGAAGTAGGCCAGCGGCTCCTTGCGCGGGCCTGCTGTCGAGTACTCCTCGACCGGACATCCTGAGCGTGCTGCCGCTTCGTTGCCTGCCATGTGCCCCCCTGTCAGCTGCGAGTGCGGCGATCGTAGCAATAAAGGGCACTCAATGCGGAGTGCGGTCGAGGGCCTCGAGGATGTCCTGGGGGGCGTAGGTCTGGTCTTCGCCCCAGCCCTGGAGCCCGTCCCACTCCCACCGGAAGAGACCGGTGCCGCTGCTGATGGGGTCGGCGCCGTGGTGCGACACCAGCTCGCCCGCTGCGACCAGCTCCCGGCCGTGCTCGTCGACCACTTCGACCTCGACGCGTGCGAGCCAGCGACTCGTCGGGTCGAGCCAGATCCGGCGCCGGCCCGACACGAGGTGCCCATACTCCCCGTCACGGAGCAGGTAGCCCGTCGACAGCTCGTCGCTGGCCACGCCGTCCACGATCGTCGGCCGGGTGTAGACGAGCCAGCCGTTGCGCTCGTCGGCGGTGGCGAACGGGTAGCCGACGCCCTCCCGCGGGCGGGGCGGCTTCGCGGCTCGCGCCGCGGCGTCATCCGCCGACCGCGGCGGCTTGCGCGGGTCCGGGCCCTGAGGGCGTGGCCCCCAGGACCTGTCGCGCACCGACAGCGAGTCGACGGACAGCTCCTCGCCGTCCAGCACGATCGTGCCGGTGACGTGCATCGGCTGGTCGAAGTGCCGGCCCCGCCAGAACGGGGCGCAGCCGATCGGGTGGGAGTTCGGCGCCATGATGCCGTCGAATCGCAGGTCGGCCTCGAAGCGTCCGGGATCCTGGTAGCGGATCCTGTACGACATCAGCGGCTCGAGCACCTCTATGTGGTTGCCGTTGGGAAGGTGCACGTCGCGCAGGTCGAGCTCGGCGACGTCAGGGATCTCGAGCCCCTTGTGGTTCTGCTCGTAGAGAGCGGCCGCCGGCGAGTCGTCCCACACCCATGCCCCGCCGTTGCACACCCGCTGCGTGGCCAGGACCTGGTTGTAGAACCAGCCGCCGATCCGGCGCTCCGGGATGCTGAAGGAGAACCAGGCGGTCTCCGTCTCCCACCAGTGGTCGGACGCGGCGTGGAAGCGGTCGTCGTCGGCGGTGAGCTCGGGGATCGACCCGACGGGGAGCTCGCTCTCGTTCGTCACGAAAAGAGTATACGCAATCCCCGGAGTGTCGTCAGCCGACGAAGTCGGCGAGCGACTCGAGGTGGCGGCGCATCCGCATGCGCGCGACCTCTACGTCGCGATCCACCACGGCCTCGACGATCCGCTGGTGCACGGTGGCCAGCTCGCTGACCTCACGGGGCTTGAGCGGCCGGCGCGGCTGTGGCCCCTGGTGGATCCGGGTGAGGCGCAGCAGCACCCGCGACAGCAGCTCGAGCACCCGGTTGCCGGAGGTGCCGGCGAGCACGGAGTGAACCCCGTGGGCGAGGTCGCGCAGCTCGTCGGTGGTGGCCGCCTGCTCGGCTTCCAGGGCGCGCTCGAGCTCGGCCACGTCGTCGTCTTCGAGGCGCTCCACCCCGCGCTCGAGCACGGCGAGCTCCACCGCTGTGCGCACCTCGAAGAGCTGCGCGGGGGTGATCGCCAGCCGGTGGAGGTGCAGGGCGACTGCCTCGGTGGTGGCGGCGACGCCGGGCTCCGACACGAAGAGGCCGCCGCCGGGGCCGCGCCGCATCTTGGCCACCTGATGGTGCTCGAGCACCCGCACGGCCTCTCGCAGCACCGCGCGGCTCACCCCGTACCGCTCCATCAGCTCCCGCTCGGATCCGAGCAGCGTGGCCACGGGCCAGCCCGCGTCGGCGATGTCGCGCAGCACGGCCGTGGCGACGCGCTGCCCGCGCTTCTCGTCGGAGGTGGTGCGCGGCAGGCCGATCCGGGTGTGGGCCCGGACCTGCAGGTAGTCGGCCTCCGCCACCAGGTGCTTGCGCATCCGGTGCCTCGCCAAGCCCTCGTTGCCGGCGAGCACGGCCTCGGCGATGGCCGTGTGGGCGTGCGACGACGCGCTGATCGTGCCCCTGTCGAGCAGAGACGGATCGTCCATGAACATCGTGCTCACGCGGTTGAGCAGATCGACGAAGAACTCCAGAGCCGGGTTCCGGGTGAGCCGTGCGAGCAGGGCGTGGAGCTCGCGGTAGTCGTGGACCTCGCCCTCGCGCTCCCTGGCCACCAGCTCCCGCAGCGCCTCGACGTCTTCCTCTGCGAGGCGGGACGGAGCCAGCTCGGCGACGACCTCCTCCAGGACGAGCCGGGCCTCGAAGACCTCGCTGACCTCGGCTCCGACGTAGAAGAGGTAGACGGCCACCGCCTCCATCACCGACTCCACGGTGGGCACCGTTACGACGAGCCCGCCGCCCGGGCCACGGCGCATCCGGGCCACCTCCTTGTGCTCGACGAGGCGCACCGCCTCGCGGAACACCGCCCGGCTCACGCCGTATCGCTCCAGGAGCTCGGGCTCGGAGCCGATCACCTCGCCCTCGGGCCAGCCCAGGGCGACGACGTCGCTCACGATGGCGTCGGCCACCGAGGCGGCCATCGTCCCGTTCGTGGCCCGCTCGGAGCCCAGGGACAGGACGGACGCGCCCGACCTTGGTCGGGCGCGCTTCTGGGCAGATGCGGGGGTCGGCCGGTTCAGTGTCCTCTTCGCTTCCACGGGGGTCGGCCGATCATACGGCCGATGGCCGGCCTCGTGGTGGGACGTCGCGCGGCGCGGTCCCGGGTGCGCAGCGGGCCGATCCAGGCGATTCAGTGTACTGTATTGCTCGATGCGAATCGAGATCGATGGGGATCGCTGCACCGGCCACGGCCGCTGCTACTCGTTGGCTCCCGACGTCTTCGACTGCGACGACGAGGGGTACGGCCGGGTGCTGCTCGCTGACGTGCCGCCTGAGCTGGAGGACCAGGCCCGCACGGCGGTCAACGCCTGCCCCGAGCGGGCCATCACCGCCTCCTAGGGGCAGGCTCCTACGGGAGGCCGCCGGCCTTCAGCAGCGATCCGGCGTCGATGCGGATCTGCTGGCCGGTGACGTAGCGGGACTCGTCGCTGGCCAGGAAGATGGCCAGGTGCGCGACGTCCTCGGGCTCGATGTAGGGGACGGGCATGGCCTGGAAGGCGGTGAACGCCAGCTCTGCGTCCTCACGGCTCACGGGCTGGCCGGCGCCGGCGAGGTCGGGACGGAACAGGGTGTAGAGGCCCTCGTTGTGCACCAGGTGGGTGTTGCAGTTGGTCGGGTGGATGGCGTTCACCCGGATGAACCGCGACGCCAGCTGCAGCGCCATCTGCTCGACGTACTGCACGAGGACCCGCTTGCTCCACCCGTAGCCGGCACCGCCGGGTCCCATGATCGGGTTGTCCGCCGTGCCCGGCATCAGCCCGGCCGTGGACCCCGTGACGATGACCGACGCCCCGTCGGGCAGGTGGGGCAGGCTCACCGCCACCGTGTTCATCACCCCGAGGAGGTCGACGTCGGTGGCGTCGACGAAGTCCATCGGATCCGGGTCGCCCATCGCCATCGGCAAGATGCCGGCGTTGGCCACGACGACGTCGAGGCGGCCGAGGTCGCGCAGGCCGGCATCCACGGCGTCGCGCAGCTCGCCCCGCTCGCGCACGTCGGCCTGGCGGGCGACGATCCGTCGCCCGAGCTCCTTCACTGCCCGCTCGGTCTCGGCGAGGTCCTCGGCGCTGGCCAGCGGGTACGGGTTGGAGTCGATCTGGCGGCAGATGTCGACCGCGACGATGTCAGCCCCCTCTGCGGCCATCCGCACGGCGTGGGCGCGGCCCTGCCCTCTCGCCGCGCCGGTGATCAGCGCGACCTTGCCCTCGAGACGTCCGGCCATGCTCGCTCCTCCTAGGGTTCCTGCGTCACAATACAGTACCCTGAATTGCGAGATCAGTCCGGCAGCTTGCCCCGGTAGCGCAGCACGTCGAAGTCGGCGTCGGGCGTGCGCTCCCCGGCCAGCGCGACGGCCGGGTTGTCGAAGCGATCGAGGTCCACCACGTCGCCGAGCGGCCGGCGCCGCATCGGGCCGTGCTTGCCGCGGGGCCAGCCCACCACGACGTGACCTGCGAGGAGCCACTGGTCGGGGATGCCGACCTCCTCGCGCAGCAGCTGCTCGCCGCCGTAGGAGGCCCAGCTCGTGACGCAGCAGCCGAGGCCCTGGGCGCGAGCGGCCAGGAGGAAGTTCTGCATGGCCGGGTAGATCGATCCGCCGAGGAGCAGCTCGGATGCCGTCTCGTAGCCGTAGGTGAGGAACAGCACCGACGTGCGCTCGCCGGCGCGGTCGTGGAGCTCGTAGGTGGCTCGGTTGTTGCGGGCGTAGCGGCTCTCGTCGTCGTCTGCCGGCCGCGACATCCCGTACACGGGCTCGATCACCGCCAGGGCGCGGCGTGCCGCCTCGGCGACCACCGCCCGCTGCTCGGGGGAGCGGAGCACCACGAACCGCCACGCCTGGGCGTTGGCGCCGTTCGGGGCCCATGTGGCCGCCTCGAGGCAGCGGGTGAGGACAGCGTCGTCGACCGGTTCGTCGGTGAACCGACGGATGGTGCGGGCGGTCGACATGACCTCCCAGATGTCATCAGCAGGCGGCATGGCGGTGGTCTACCAGGTGCAGGTTGCGGTTCCCGGGGGGCTGGCTATGGTCCCGGGCCATGAGCAGCCCCGCACGCCTCCACGCCGCCTGCTGGTGGGCGCTGCTCATCGGTGCACCTCCGAGCGACGGCTAGTCCCCACAGCCCGTTCGAAGTCCGCTCGACATCGGCGCGCCCTGATCGCGGCGCGCCCGGAGGTGCCCTGTGTCCGACGTCCGATCCAGCCAGCCGAGCCGGCAGGCCAGCCGACCCGTGCTCGAGAAGCACCTGGCCGGCCAGCGACTGCGCGCCACCTTGGCGCGCCACCGCCGGAGCCGCCGCGCCGCAGACGAGAGCGCGGCCCGCACAGAGGGATCCGCCCGATGAGCGACCACATGACGATGGGAGACGGCGTGGGTCGCGCCGCCATGATCGGCGCGACCATCGGCTTCGTGGTGATGAGCTGCACGGCCGGTGCCATCGGCGTGGCCGGTGGGCTCAGCGGCATGAACGCGGTGGGCGTCGGCGCCTTCGCTGGCCTCTGGGGTGGTCCCGGCTTCGGGGCCATGTTCGGGGCCATCACGATGATCACCCGCAACGAGCGAGCGGCGGCCGCACCGGAGGTCTGACGCCGAGGATCGGGCTCCGAGCGCTGGGGTAGAGGGTGCGGCATAGTTCGCACACCTAGACACAGGGAGCACGCACATGATCGGGTTCATCGTCTTCGGTTTGGTCGTCGGGGTGCTGGCCAGGCTCCTGGTCCCGGGTCGTCAGCACCTCAGCCTGCTGATGACGCTCCTGCTCGGCCTCGTCGGCTCGGTGATCGGTGGCGTCGTGGCCAACTCGCTCGGCACCGGTGACGTCATGGAGCTCAACTTCCTCGGAGCGGTGGTGGCGATCATCGCGGCCATCGTCCTCATCGTGATCGGTGAGAACGTGGGCGCGATCGGCCGCCGTCGCCGCCACGCCTGAGGACCGGGACCGCTACGGTCCCCGCCGTGCAGACCGATCCGGAACGGCGCCGACGTGGGCTCGACACGATGTCCGAGGTCTACGCCTGGCCACCGATGGGCGAGGTGTCGGGCGACTTCCTCGGCTACACGGCCGACCACCTCTTCGGTGAGATCTGGAACCGCGAGGGCCTGTCCTTCCGCGACCGGCGCCTCCTGCTCATCGGGCTGCTGGTCGGCCGGGGGCTGCACGACGTCATCGACATCCAGATGGAGGCGGCCCTCAAGAACGAGGAGCTCACCGAGTCCGATCTGCGGGAGATCGTGATCCTCCTGGCCCACTACGCGGGCTGGCCCGACGGGGCCAAGCTCAACGCCGCGGTCGACGTCCTCGTGGCGCGCCTCGCACGCGACAGCTCGGAGTAGCGGCTAGCCGATCCCCACCTGGGTGGTGCTGGGCGGCAGGTGCGGCGTGCCGTCGCGCATAGGCGGGAACTCGAAGGTCGCCGCCGTCGTGGCGCGGGTCATGGTGGTGATCGGGGGCTCGTCGAGCGTCTCGTTGGAGTCGTCGATGGTGATCTCCCAGCGGCAGTGGGGCACCCGGTCCTCCGGCATCCGCGGGGGCCGGTGCACGTGGCTCACGTGGGCCCGGGGGTTCACGGCCTGGGCGGTCGGGTCGAAGGTGGCGTCCTCGATCGTGTGGCACATGCCGGTGATGGCCCGCTCGCCCCACGGCTCGACGTCGAGGAGCGCCCCGCAGGAGCGCAGCTCGAAGTAGCCGTGGTGGTCGTCGACGATCTCGTAGCGCACGTCCATGTAGTGCTGCGGGAAGCCCGGATCGAGCTGGAGGACCTTGAAGATGGCCTCCACCCCGTCGCCGTGGATGGCCATGATCTTGCGGAGCCGGTCGCCGTAGATGGGGCTGGCCCCGCGCCACTCCTCGATGGCGAGCTCCTCAACCACCTCCTGCCCGTAGCGCATCCCGATCGCTGCGCACATGGACCGGTCGAGCAGGTGCACGATCAGGGCGTACTCCCGGACGAGGCGCACGAGCGCCTCCTTGCTGAGGTCCTCGTAGCGGAAGTCGGGGTCGAAGGGCCCGGCGTAGTCCGGGCGCTCCGGACGCTCGACAGCCGGAGCGGCGGGGTCGTCCATGGCCGCG
>DATCYI010000245.1:0-4423 GCA_036570385.1 Acidimicrobiales bacterium
GGATCGGCGTTGATCGCCACGTCGTAGGGATCGAAGTAGGGCGCAGCACCCGCGACTGTGGTCATGACGACGGCCGTCTCCTCACGCTCGGACTGCGAGGTTTGTAGCCTACTTAGAACGCCTGTTCAACTTTCATGAGCCCGCGACCACGTCGCCTTCGGCGGCCCGGATCTTGCCGACCAGGCCGACCAGCTGGTCGAGCTCCTCGGGGGTCAGGCCCACGTCGCCGAAGAGGTCGGCGTTCAGCTGCTTCACGGCCTTGTCGAACAGGCGGCGACCCTTGGCCGTGATCTCCACGAGGGTGGCGCGGGCGTCGGTGGGGTGGGCCACCCGGCGGCTCAGCTCCGCCTTCTCCAGGCGGTCGACCGCGCTTGTGACAGTGGCCGGCGTGATCCAGAGGCGGTGCCCGACCGCTCCCAGCGTCATCGGTCCGGTCCAGCGGAGCATCCCCAGCACCTGGTACCGGGCGAACGTGAGGCCGAGCGGGCGCAGGATCGCCGTGGCGCGGTTGAGGAAGATCTGCTCCGCGCGCATCACCGAGACGATGGCGGCCATGCCGGCGGCGCTGTCGTCCCAGCCCTGCTCGATCCAGCGCTCCCGGGAGGCTTCGACCGGGTCGTAGGCCAACGGGTGAGGCACCGCCCGAGCCTATTTGGCCGGATGCCCGACGCCGCGGCTCACCGACGTTCCCGTCATCCGCGGGCCTGGCGGGCGGCGTCGGGGACCGTGCCGATCACGCCCTGGTCGCGCAGCGCCGCGAGCTGGGTCTCTGACACGCCGAGGTCGCGCAGCACCTCGTCGGTGTGCTCGCCGAGCAGCGGCGCGGCCTTGCGGTGGAACCGGCTCGGGCCACGCGACAGGCGGAACGGGACCGTGCCGTGCCGGGCGGAGCCGGTGCGGTCGCGGTCGACGCCCTCGAAGAAGCCGCGGGCCTGCAGCTGCGGCAGGGACGGCTGGTCGTGGGGCTGCATCACCTTGGCCACTGGCACGCCCGCTCCCCACAGGCAGTCGACGATCTCGTCGCCGCTCAGCCGGGCGCACCAGCGGCCGAGCTCCTCGTCGATCATGTCGTGCTGCGCTCGCCGACCGGCTGCGCTGGCGAGCGCCGGGTCGACGGCCCAAGCGGGGGCGCCGAGCGCGCGGCTGAGGGCGACCCACTGCTCGTCGGTCGCCACCGAGATGGCCACCCAGGAGTCCTGCTTGCCGTCGTCGTCGTCGGTGTCGGCGGTGAGGTAGAGGTTCTGGGGCGCGGCGGTGGGGGCCCGGTTGCCGTCGCGCTGGAGGAGCGCTCCGTAGGCCGAGCGCTCCACGACCTGCTCGGCGGCGACGTTGAGGGCGGCGTCGACCATCGCCGCCTCGACCAGGGCGCCCTCGCCGGTGCGTCGCCGGTGCTCGAGGGCCACGAGCAGCCCGGCCACGGCGTGCAGGCCGGCGTTGGAGTCGCCCACGCAGTAGGGCGACACCGGGTTCTGGTCGGGGTGGCCGGTCATCCAGGTGAGCCCGGCGGCGTCCTCGATCACGAACGCGAAGGCGGGGTTGTCGCGCCACGGGCCATCGAGCCCGAAGCCGGGCATCCTCACGACCACGAGGTCGGGCCGCGCGGCACGGGCCTCTTCTATGTCGATGCCGATCTGCTCCAGCACGCGCGGCGTGTAGTTCTCGACCAGCACGTCGCAGGTCTCGAGGAGCCGGCGCAGCAGAGCGCGGCCGGGCTCGTCGGTGAGGTCGAGGGTGACGCTGCGCTTGTTGGTGTTGAGCCCGGCGAAGATGCCGGAGCGCTCCCACCAGTCATCCTCGGAGAACGGCAGGCCCGCGAGCAGGCGGGTGCCGTCGGGTCGAGCGGTCGACTCGACGTGCAAGACGTCGGCCCCCAGCATCGCCAGCACGTGGGTGGTGAGCGGCCCGGCCCAGAAGGCCGTCAGGTCGAGAACGCGCAGCCCCTCGAAGGGCAGCGACCCGTCTCCGGTCGTGTGGGGTTCGGGCGGGGTGGCGGGGCGTGACGCGGTGGGCCGCGGCTCGCGAACGACTCCGTCGTGCTGTCCGAGCCGGGGCGCGGGGTCGGGCACCCGCAGCAGCGGGGGTTCGAAGCGATAGGGGCGGCCCGGCTCCTCCACGTCGTTGCGGGGGTTGTGCACGATCGAGCCGCGGGCCTCGAAGTGGTCGGTCAGCGGGATCGTCTCCCCGTTGCCGATCGGAGCGTGCGGTATCCGGAACGCGGCGGCCAGCTCGAGCACCTCGGCGGTGGTGTGCTCGGCCATCCAGGCCGCGATGTCGGGCGCCAGGTGGCCGCGCCGGGCGAAGAGCTTGCGGTCCTCCATCCACTCGGGATGGCCCACCATCACGCAGAAGTCGAGCCACTGCTGCCCCGTGCCCACGCCGACGCCCACGAGGCCGTCGCTCGTCGCCTCGACGCCGGGGGTGACGATCGCGCGGCCCGACCGGAATGGTCGGCCGACCATGTCGGCGTAGGTGACCGGGTAGTAGGTGAGGCACAGCGCCAGCGTCTCGAGCATGGACACGTCGACCAGCTCGCCGCCGTGCCCGTCCCCGCCCCTGGCCCACGACGCCATGGTCCCGATCGCCGCGTAGGTGCCCGTGAGCCACTCGCCGATCTGGCCGCCGACGAACACCGGCGGTCGGTCGGGCGCGCCGCGCCCCAACCCGACGATCCCTCCCGACCATGCCTGCAAGGTGAGCTCCGTGGCCGGCCGATCGCTCCAAGGCCCCTCGGTGCCGAAGGGCGTGATCGCGGTGACCGTGAGGTGCGGGGCGACGCGGAGGAGCTCCGCAGGTGCGAGCGACGGATGCTCGGCCAGGCGCGAGCCGCGCGACCACACGACGGTGTCGGCCTGCTCGAGCAGGGCGAGCACGCGCTCCACGCCGGCGTCGTCGTCGGGCTCCGCGGTGATGCTCTGCTTCGAGGAGGACAGGAAGGTGAACAGCGCGCCGTCGTCACCGTCGGGGATGTCGGCGCCGGAGGCGGACCACCGTCGCAGCGGGTCGCCTTCGGGGGGCTCCGCCTTCACGACCTCGGCCCCGCCGTCGGCGAGGAGCTTCGTGCAGTAGGCGCCGGCGATCCCCGACGACAGGTCGACGACGAGGTGGTCTGAGAGCGGGTGCATCGTCACCGGCGCTGGCTCACTCGGACTGCGCCCGGCCCTTCTTGCTGAGGCGCCACTCCGGCGGGAAGCGGCTGTCGAAGTCCTTGACAGCCTTGGTGAGGCCCTTGTCGATGGCTTCGCCCGTGCTCATCTCGTTCTGGTCGGCCCGGCCGTAGCCGGCCATCGACTCGAGCATCCCGCTGATGATGCTGCCCATGTACTCGCCCTGGAACTGCTTCATGACCTCGAAGAAGGTCTTCTGCATGAACACCACATCTGTCGAGCGGTTCTGGGCGCAGGCCAGCGCGTACTTCTGAACCTCGCCCTCGAGCTCGTCACGGGGGACCACGCTGTTCACGAAGCCGCACTGGGCCATCTCGGACGCGGTGAAGGGGCGGCCGGTGAACACCATCTCCTGGAACTTGCGGATCCCCATCGACTGCGCCCACCACCACATGCGAGGCGCCGCGCCTGCGTAGCGGAAGGCGGCGTGGCCGAACAGCGCGTCGTCGGACGAGATGACGAGGTCGGCGTCGCCCGCTTGGTAGAAGTGCCAGCCGTAGCAGTAGCCCTTGGCCTCGACGATCGAGATCTTCTTGAACTCCTGCAGGCTGCGGCAGCCGCCCCGGGGGTCGGTGAACCACGACTGCGTGGTGATGGCGCCGTGGCGGAAGCTCCGCTGGCCCGGATAGGTGACGTCTGCGCCCTCGAGCTGCACCTCCCGCAGCAGGCCGTCGTCGGAGCGCACCGCGTCCATGAACTCGGGGAGGTCCTGGCCGGTGCCGAAGTCGTCGCCAGCGCCTCGGATGACGAGGACCTTCACGTCGTCGTCGATGTTGGCCTGGTGGAGGAGCTGCGCGTACCGAAGCCGCATGCCGATCGTCGGCGCGTTGAGGTGGTCGGGCCGGTTGAGCGTGAGCGTGGCGATCTTGGTGGCCGGGTCCTTGTCGTAGAGGATCCAGCGGGCGTCGTCGTCCTCGCTGCCGTTGTCGGCGTTGGCGGGCGTGCCCGTCTCGTCGGTCATGTGTGCGCTCCTGTCCGCTCGGGGGTCCAGAACGGGCTGCCCGAGAGGATCTCGGCACCGCCCGCGGTCACGAGGACCGGCTGGTGGGACGTGACCCGGCCCACGGCGTCGTCGCTGACGGTGGCCGTCACCAGCAGGACCATGCCGGGTGCCAGCTGCTCGTTGGCGGCGGTCTGGGGCAGGTCGCGCACGATGACCGGCTCGTCGAAGCCGAGCCCTATGCCACGCCCGACCGGCGCGGCGGGCACGGGCTCTCCGGCCGCGGTGTAGGCGTCGAGCAGCGCGCTGGCGGGCTCGC
>DATCYI010000246.1:0-3227 GCA_036570385.1 Acidimicrobiales bacterium
GGCGAGCGCGCCCAGAGCGGAAGCCCGCAGGCTGTTGCCCACGAGCTCGGTGGTGAGCCGCAGGGGCTCGCCGGCGTCGAGGCCCCGGAGCAGCCAGGTGACGATGACGGCCATCGGGATGACCAGCGCCACGGCGACGAGCGCGCAGAGCAGCCCGAACACCGGCCAGCGCCACCTTCCGAGCGGCGTGATCGGAGCCTGGCGCGCTCCGCTGCTGTGGAGGCGGTGGTACGACGTCGAGCGCCGGGTGAGGGACTCGCCTGAGAGCACCGCCAGCGTCACCACCACCAGCACCAGTCCCAGCACCGCGGCCGTCGAGCGGTCCAGCGAGGCGCGGTACTGCACGAAGATGGCCCTGGTGAAGCTGTCGAAGCGCAGCATCGACACCGCGCCGAAGTCCGACAGCGTGTAGAGCGCCACCAGCAGAGACCCGGCCACGATCGACGGGCGGAGCTGCGGGAGCACGACCCTGCGGAAGGTCGTCCAGCGCCCCCGCCCGAGCGTGCGGCTGACCTCCTCGAGGCTCGGGTCGAGGCGACGCACGGCGGAGCGCACGGTGAGGAGCACGTACGGGTACGTGAACAGCGTCAGCACGATCCACGCTCCCGGGAAGCCGTAGAGCGCGGGGAGCGAGTCGACGCCGAAGGGCTCCAGCCAGCTCTGCAGGATCCCGCGGGGACCCACCGCCCCGATGAAGGCGAAGCTGCCGACGTAGGTGGGGATGGCCAGCGGCAGTGCGGTGGCGATCACCCAGAAGCGGCGCAGAGGGACGTCGGTGCGCACCGTCAGCCAGGCCACCGGCACGGCGATGGCGACCGCCGACGCGGTGACCGACACGGCCAGCAGCCCGGTGCGCCAGAGCAGGCCCCGGGTCCGGTCGCTGAACGCGATCTCGAAGACCCGCTCCCACCCGAGCTCCGACGAGCGCACGAGCAGGTAGCCGAGCGGGAGCAGCGCCAGCGCGGCCACCGCCACGCCGGCGACGCTCACCACGGGCATGCGCCGGCGCATGCGCGCCGGACCGGCGTGAGAGGTCTCACGCCGGTCCGGTGTCAAGGTCTCCACGCTGTCAGGATGCCCGCCCCCCATCTCGGGGAGCGAGCCGGGCTCAGACGATGCCGAGGTCGGTCAGCAGCTGGAGCGTTCCCGCCAGGTCGTCGAGCTGGTTGAGATCCAGCTCCGGGAGGGTGAGCTCGTCGATCGACGGCACCCCCTCGACGGGCTCGACCCCTGCCGACAGCGGGATCTCGTAGGTCTCCTGGGCGAAGTAGGTCTGCGCGTCCTCGGAGAGGAGGAAGTCCACGAACGCGTTGGCCGCGTCGGTGTTCTCGGCGGTGTCGAGGATGCCCGCGCCGGCCACGTTCACCAGGCCGCCGGGGTCGCCGCCGCCGTAGAGCTTGTTGGCCGCGGTGTAGTCAGGGTTCTCCGCCAGGAAGCGGTACAGGTAGTAGTGGTTGACGAAGCCGGCATCGATCTCACCGGCTGCGACCGCCTCCACGATGGCGGTGTTGCCGTCGAAGACCGCCGGGTTGTTGGCCTGGATGCCCTCGAGCCAGGCGCGGGCGCCGTCCTCGCCCTCGAGCACCCGCAGCGCGGTCACGAAGGCCTGGAACGAGCCGTTGGTGGGCGCCCAGCCGAGGCGGCCGCTCCACTCCGGATCGGTGAAGTCGAGGATCGAGTCGGGGAGGTCGTCCTCGCTCAGCCGCTCGGTGTTGTAGACGACGACGCGAGCCCGAGCGGAGGTGCCGACCCAGCGACCCTCGTCGTCACGAAGCCCGTCCGCCACGCTGTCGAGCTGCTCGTCCGACAGCTCGACGAGGCGACCCTCGGCCGCGAGAGCGCCGAGCGCGCCAGCGTCCTGGCCGAAGAAGACGTCGGCGGGCGAGTTGTCACCCTCCTCGAGGATCTGCGCGGCCATCTCGGCGGTGTCGCCGTAGCGGATCTCCACGCTGATGCCGGTGGCCTCCTCGAAGTCGGCGACGAGGGGTCCGACCAGCTCCTCGTTGCGGCCCGAGTAGATGACGAGCGTCCCGCCGGGCTCCTCGCCGGAGCCGTCCTCGGCGGTCGTGGTGGTATCGCCGTCGGCGGCGCCCCCATCGTCGCCTTCGTCGTCACCGCAGGCGGCAACGACCATCGTGAAGCCCAGCATCAGGGCAAGCAGCTTGAACCAACGGCGCACGAGATCTCCTCACATGTGGTTAGGTCTGCTTAACCATATGTGAGGACTGGTCCGGTAAGTCCACTCCGCCCGGATCATCCGCGTCGGACGGTGTCAGACACCATCCGACGCGAGGACGTCGGGGAGGGGGCGCTCGTGGACGAGCACCAGCCGCTTGGTGGCGCGGGTGAGGGCCACGTAGAGCGCGCGGGCGCCCTGCACCTCCTCCTCGAGGATCGCTGCCGGCTCGACCACCACCGAGGCGTCGAGCTCGAGGCCCTTGACCAGGCTCACCGGCACGAGGGTGATCTGCACGTTGAGGCCGTTGCGCTGGGCGCGGCCGAACTCCACCCCGGCCTCGTCGAACGCTGCCGCCACCACGCCCACCATCGAGTCGGGCACGATGACCGCCACGCTGCCGGGGTGGACCACGTCGCGCTCGTGGAGCGCTTCCCGGACCGCCATCGCGGCGAGGCGACCGGGCTCGGCGGCCACGAAGCGAGGCTCGTCGCCGTTCTGGCGCACCGAGGACGGTGGCGTGAGGTCGGGAGCGGCCAGGGCCAGCACCCGAGATGCCAGCACCATGTTCGGGCCGGGCAGGCGGTACCCGATCGTGAGCTCGGTGCGGCGAGCCGGACGTCGATCGGGCAGCTGCTCGAGGATCTCGTCCCAGTCGGCGTGGGCCCACGCCCCGGTGGACTGCGCGATGTCGCCCACCACCGTCATCGATCCGTTGAGGGATCGCCGCGAGAGCATTCGCAGCTGCATCGGTGAGAGGTCCTGGGCCTCGTCGACCACGATGTGGCCGTAGGTGCGGACCTCGTCGTCGGCCCGCTCGCCGTTCCTGCGCCGGCGCGGCTTGGGCCCCAGCTGGGAGCGGGCCTCGTCGAGCAGCGGCACGTCGTCGACCGTCCAGGTGACCTCGTCGATCGAACCGGCCCGCTTGCGGTGCAGGGCCCGGCGCTCCTCCTCGCTGAGCAGGTTGCCCGCCGCGAGGTCGACGAGGGCCCGGGACCCGTAGAGGTCGTTGAGGAGCTGCGCCGGGGTGAGGACGGGCCACATGCGCTCG
>DATCYI010000247.1:0-23230 GCA_036570385.1 Acidimicrobiales bacterium
GCACCGGTGGCGGAGTCGAGGTTGCCGGTGGGCTCGTCGGCGAGGACGAGGCGCGGCTCCGACACGAGAGCCCGCGCGATGGCTGTGCGCTGCATCTCGCCGCCAGAGAGCTCGCCGGGCTGGTGATCAGCTCGTGCGCCAATGCCGAGCCGGTCGAGCAGGTCGCGCACTCGCCCGTGACGGTCGCGACGGCGGTCGAGCAGGAGCGGGAGCTCCACGTTCTCGGCGACGGTCAGGCCGGGCACCAGGTGGAAGAACTGGAATATGAAGCCGATCTCCCGGCGCCGCATCCGGGCCCGCTCCCCCACGGTCATCGTCGACAGGTCCCTCCCCGCCAGGCGCACCGAGCCTGAGTCAGGGCTGTCCAGCCCGCCGGCGAGGTGCAGCAGGGTGGACTTGCCCGAGCCGCTGGGGCCGACCAGGGCGAGCGACTCACCCTGGTCGATCGAGAGGTCGACGTCGTCGAGGGCAACGACGTCGTTGCCGCCCTGCAGGTAGCGCTTCGTCACCCCGACAAGCTCGAGCAGCGACATCGCCATGGCCCCCTAGCCCGGGCCACCCCGCCCGATCCGGCCTGAATCGTACGATATCGACGCACTTCACGCCCGCAATCACGAGATCTGTGGGCGCCCAGGCACGCCATTCGTGCTCTCGCGCCCACAGATCTTCGGGTTGGGGGGTGTTACGGCAGGAGGGGGGTTAGGTCGGCGTCGTCGATGCGGCGGAAGGCGCGGCGGCCGTTGCTGCGGCTGAGCACCGCGACCTCGAGGTCCTCTGCGGCGAAGGTGCGGTCGGGGCCGGCGAGGGCGCTGATGGCGGCCTTGGCGGCATCAGCGAGGTCGAGGCCCGGCGAGAACGCCTCTTCGAGTCGGGCTCCGATCGCCTCGGCGTCGCCGCCGATCACGCTGAAGCGGTCCTGGTCGACGACCGAGCCGTCGTAGAGGATGTGGAAGATCTGGTCGTCTTCGGGGGTGTCCCCCACCTCAGCGACGAGGATCTCGACCTCCATCGGCTTCATCTCGTGCGTGAAGATCTGGCCGAGCATCTGGGCGTAGGCGTTGGCGAGGCTCCGCGCGTCGACGTCCTCGCGGCTGTAGCTGTAGCCCTTGAGGTCGGCGTGGCGGACGCCCGCGATGCGGAGCTGGTCGAACTCGTTGTACTTGCCGACGCCGGCGAAGGCGATGCGGTCGTAGATCTCGCTGACCTTGCGCAGGCTGGCCGAGGTGTTCTCGGCCGCGATGAGCACGCCGTCGGCGTAGAGGACGGCGGCCGCGCTGCGGCCCCGGGCGATGCCCTTGCGGGCGTAGTCGGCCCGGTCCTTCATCACCTGCTCGGGTGCGACGTAGAAGGGCATGCTCATTGGACTTCGGTCCCTCCGGTCTGCTGGGCGGTGAGGCGACCGAGGAGCGCCTCGAAGCGCTGCCGGACGTCGTCGTCGGGGACCTGCTGGAAGCCGTCGCCGGAGATGGTTGCGACCACCGGGAAGATGCCGCGGATCAGGTCGGGGCCACCGGTCGCCGAGTCGGCGTCGGCGGCCTGCCACAGCGCGTGGAGCGCGAGGTCGACCACCTCGTCGGTGGTGAGACCGTCACGGAAGCCGAGCTTCACGACGGTGCCGGCGTGGAGGCTGCCGGAGCCGGTGCTCGCGTGGTCGGCCTCCTCGTAGCGGCCGCCGGTGACGTCGTACTGGAACAGCCGGCCGAGCCCGCGGCGCCTGTCGTAGCCCGCGAACAGAGGCACGACGGCGAGCCCCTGCATGGCCGCCGGGAGGTGGCCGCGGACCATCGTGGCCAGCTGGTTGGCCTTGCCCTCGAGGCTGAGGTGGGCGCCCTCGACCTTCTCGTAGTGCTCCAGCTGCAGCTGGAACAGCTTCACCATCTCCATGGCCGGACCGGCCGCTCCGGCGATGGCGACGCCGCTGTAGCGGTCGGCCGGGAACACCTTCTCCATCGTGCGGTGCGAGATGAGGTTGCCGGAGGTGGCTCGCCGGTCACCGGCCATGAGCACGCCGTCGGCGTAGCGGATGGCCACGACGGTGGTGCCGTGGGTGATGGTCAGCGCCTCGCGCACGTCGGGCAGGGAGTCCGTGGGCCGGACCCGCCTGAGCAGCTCCGCGAACGAGGGCCCCGGATCGTCGGAGGCCGTGAAGATCGGAAGGGTCATACGCCAGCGAGGCTATCGACCCCGCAGAGGCGCCGAGCGCGGTCAGCTGAGGAGCTTGCGCAGCTCGTCCACCGGCACTGCCGGCGAGTAGAGGTAGCCCTGCGCGAACTCGACGCCCATGGTGTTGAGGAAGTCGGCCTGGTCGATCGTCTCGACGCCCTCGGCCACCACCGGCATGTTCCAGGCCCGGGCGAGCGCCGCGATGGCTTCGACGAGGACGCGGGAGCTGGCCAGGTCGGCGACGAAGCTGCGGTCGATCTTGATCATGTCGACCGGGAGCAGCTGAAGGTAGGACAGCGACGAGTAGCCGGTGCCGAAGTCGTCGATCGAGATCGCGACCCCGAGGTCCTTGAGCTCTGTGAGCACCCGCGTGGCCTGGTCGGCATCCGCCATCGCGGCGCTCTCGGTCAGCTCCAGCCGCAGCGCCGAACCAGGCAGCGACTCGGTGAGGAGCGCCTGCCTGACCGCCTCCACCAGATCGGCCGCGCTCAGGTCGTTGGCCGACATGTTCACCGACACGTACAGGTCCTCGCGACCGGGGATCTCGCGCATCGAGGCGACAGCAGCCAGCGCACGGCGCAGGACCAGCCGGCCGAGCTGGCCGATGAGACCGGTCTCCTCGGCCACGGGGATGAACTGGTCGGGCGGGATCGGACCCCGCTCGGGGTGCCGCCAGCGCAGCAGCGCCTCCACGCCCACGACCCGGCTGGTGGGCAGGTCGACGATGGGCTGGTACGACACGCTGATCTCGTCCGACTCCGCGGAGAGGGCCCGGCGCAGGGCGGCATCGAGCTCGAGGCGCTCCTGGAGCCCGTCGCGCATGCGCCCGTCGAAGAACGTCATGCGGTTCTTCCCGAGCCGCTTCGACTCGTACATGGCGATGTCGGCATCGCGCAGGAGCTCGTCGACCTGCTCGGTCGTGACCGCTGCTGGGACCGAGACGATCCCGACGCTGGCCGTGATGCGGGTCTCGATGTCGCCGAGCTGGACCGGTTCCGCCACCTCGGAGAGGATCCGATCGGCGATGGCGCGCACAGCGTCCGAGCCGAGCTCGTCACCGATGACCACCACGAACTCGTCGCCACCGAAGCGCACGACCGTGTCCTCGCCGCGCGTGCAGCTCCGCAGCCGATCAGCGATCACGCAGAGCAGCACGTCACCGGAGCCGTGCCCGAGCGAGTCGTTAACGAACTTGAAGTTGTCGAGGTCGACGAAGAGCAGCGCCGACTCGCAGCGAGCGGCCACCTCAGCCGTCACCTCGGCCAGCACCGACCGGTTCGGGAGGCCGGTGAGCGGGTCGGAGTGGGCCTGCTGCTCGAGCAGCTGGTTGGTCTCGTGGGCGCTCGTGACGTCCTGGATGCTGGCCACGAAGCCGACGTCACGCCCGTTGTCGGCCACCGGCGCGGCGCACAGCTCCACGTGGCGGACGCTGCCGTCCGGGCGGTGCAGGCGCAGGGCGAGCCGGACCTCGCGCAGCTCCTCGATGACCTGGGCCAGGCCGATCTCGGCCGCTTCGACGTCAGCCCGGTCGAGGAAGTCGAGCCAGCCGAACCCGAGGAGCTCCTCGGCGTGCGTGCCGAAGACGTTGCAGCAGCGCTCGTTGACGAAGTCGGCCCGCATGCCCTGCTCAGAGGACAAGATCCCGACGGGCACCGAGGCGGCCAGCTGGCGCAGCGTCCCCTCGACGGATCGGAGCCGGCCGGCCCGGCGGATCTCCTCGTCGATGAACCGGAAGGCCACGATCACACCGTCGCCGGAAGCGTTCACGTCGAGGCGCACCGGGCGGGGGCGGCCGTCAGCCACCACCGTCGCGCCCACGACGTGGTGCCCGCTGCCGGGCTCGAAGGCCCGGAGCTGGTCGACGGCGTCGAGCAGGAAGCGCTGCTCGAGCTTCTCACCCGGCAGCGGGACGCCGATGACGCGCGAGGCCGCCTCGTTGACGCTCAAGATCGCGCCGGTCGCGTCGGCGATGACGATCGGAACCGGGACCGTGTCCAGGTTGCTGATGACGGGGGCCGCGGCCTGTGCGGTCATGACTCGAGGGCGGCCGCTAGCGACGCCGCCTCCTCCACCACGCGAGCGGCGATTCGGGCGACGTGCTCGGGCTGGAACCCCTCGGCCTGCAACGTCTCGTGCGCCTCGGCCAGGGCCTCCTCGTCCAGCTGCTCGAAGGCGATCGCGGCGATCGTCTCACCCACTATCAGGCACCTGGTCATCGGCTCTTCACGGGCGGTCAGGCGCCAGTGGTGGCGCGCGACGGCGTTCGTGAACTCGGGCGAGAAGCGCCACACCTCGAAGATGCGCGCCGCGACCTCGGGATGGGTCAGGCCGTACACCTCGCGCTCGGCCTCGGGGTTCTCGCCGTTGGCGGAGATGATCTCCCACTGCTCCGGGTCGGCCCGGCAGAGCAGGGCGGTTCCGAGGTCGTGGAGCAGGCCTAGGGCGAAGCCGTCGCCGCCGGGCACCATGTACCGCGGTGCGACGAGCTGCGTCGCGTTGGCGGTCGCCGCGGCGTGGTCCCAGAAGCCGGCCGGGAGCTCAGACCCGTCGTCGAGGCCGGCGGTGGCGGCGGCAGCCATCGAGCGCACGGTGGAGAACCCGAGGACGGTGATGGCGCGAGACACGTTCGTGACCGGCGTGCGCAGGCTGTAGTACGCCGAGTTCGACATGCGCAGCAGCCGCGCCGTCAGCGCGGGGTCGAGCTCCACCGCCTTGGCCAGGTCGGACGAGCTCGAACGGGGGTCGTCGGCCAGCCAGAGGATGCGCAGCGGCACCGACGGGTGGCTCGGCATCGCCTCGATGTCGGCCATGAGCTTGGCCAGCGACGGCCGGGCCGGCACGGCGGCCGATCGCACGGGGCGGGCGAGGCTGGTGACCCGCTCCACGGTCAGCTCCGCCTCTGCGAGGGCGCGACATCGGAGGCTGACCGCCCGTTCCGGCGCTGGGTGCGCGCGGGGCTGCTTCCGAGTCGATCCATCGACATTGAGGTCTCCCGACCGCCGGGACCATCCTGGTCACCGGACATTTCAGATGTGGTTGCCTGGAACCTGGCGAGCTGGTGAGGCCTGGCGGGCTCCACCAGACGACCGCCTGGCTCCACCCCATCTCATCGGCCGTGGGACGTCAGCCTTGAGGAGTTGTGACCTTCGTCCCGCCGAGGGCCCGAAGGGCTCCGCTGCGGCGTTCGGGCTACTCGCCGCCCTTTTGGACGTACGACTTCACGAAGTCCTCGGCGTTCGACTCGAGCACCTCGTCGATCTCGTCGAGCAGGTCGTCGAGCTCGCCCTTGATCTTCTCGCCGGCCTCGGACTTCGCGGGCGTGTCCTCGACGACCTCGTCGGACTTCGCCGGGGCTTGCTTCTTCTTCTGCTCACGTTCGGCCATTGGATCCCTCGTCCTCATTGCCCGAGCTGCTGGAGTAGATCTGCGGCGCTGTCGCACCCATCGATGAGGCTACCCACATGGGCCTGCGTTCCACGCAGAGGCTCCATCATCGGCACCCGGCGCAGCGGGTCGCCACCCACATCGAACACCAGCGAGTCCCAGTTGGCGGCCACGATGCTCTCGGGCCAACGCGACAGGCACCGGCCCCGGAAGTAGGCCCGGGTGTCGGGCGGCGGCTGCGTCATCGCAGCGTCGATCTCGTCGGCGCCGGCGATGCGCTCGAGCCCCACCCGCGCGGCCAGCGACTTGTCGGGACGCAGGTCGTGGTACTGCAGGTCCATGGCGGCGAGGCGGGCGTCGTCCCAGGCGAGGCCGTGGCGCTCGCGGTAGCCGTCGATCAGGCGGTGCTTGGCGATCCAGTCGACCTGACCGGCGAGCGATCCCGGATCGGCCTCGAGGCCCGTGAGCACCGACTCCCAGCGCCGCAGCACCTCCCGGCCCACGTCGTCGCCGCCGATGCAGTCGAGGCCGCGGTCCTCGGCGTACTTGCGTCCCCGGTCGAGCAGCTCCCACTGGGCCTCGAGCGCGGTCATCGACGAGCCGTCGGCCAGCTCGAAGGGACGGGCCAGGGTGGTGTCGTAGGACACGTGCCGCAGCGTCTGCACCGGACGGGCCGGCACGAGGTCACGCTGGAGCCAGTCGTCCTCGATCATCGACAGGACCAGGGCGGTCGTGCCCACCTTCAGGAACGTCGCCACCTCTGACAGGTTGGCGTCGCCGACTATGACGTGGAGGCGTCGGTACTTCTGGGCGTCGGCGTGGGGCTCGTCGCGGGTGTTGACGATCGGGCGCTTCAGCGTCGTCTCTAGGCCGACCTCCTCCTCGAAGAAGTCGGCTCGCTGGGTGATCTGGTAGGGCACGTCGGCGCTGGTCAGGCCGGCCGCCTCGGTGCCGACCTTGCCGGCCCCGGTGAAGATCTGCCGCGTGATGAAGTGCGGCATCACGTGGCTCACGATCTTGCCGAACGGCACGGCGCGATCCATGAGGTAGTTCTCGTGGCAGCCGTAGCTGTTGCCCTTGCGATCCGAGTTGTTCTTGTAGACGACGATCTCCTGGCCCTCGGGCAGGAGGTTCCGCGCGGCGACCATCGATCGCTGGAGGATCTGCTCGGCGGCCCGGTCGAACACGACTATCGAGCGGGGATCTGCGCACTCAGGGGTTGAGAGCTCGGGATGGGCGTGGTCGACGTAGTACCGAGCCCCGTTGGTGAGCACTGCGTTCACCAGGTGCGTCTCGACCTCGGGCGGCAGCGAGCCGTCGGTGTTGAACCCGCGTGCGTCGTTCCCGGGGTGCTCGTCCTCGAAGTCCCAGCCCACCCGCGTGCTGGCGGCGCCGCGCTCGTTGCGGGCCAGCTCCTGCACGTACGCGTTGATCAGCACCGACGATGCGGCGATCGGGTTCGACTCGCCACCCCGCACGATGATCCCGTACTCGGTCTCGATCCCGAGGACCTTCTGCAGAGCCATCGGGCCCGACCCTACTGGCGCCCGACCCGGACGGCGCGCCGTCCGCTACCCCACCCCGACGGGTGCGTCAGAGGTACTGGCCCGTGGCCACCCGCTCGATCGAGCGACCGCCCTGGGGCTCGTCGTCGGTGTCGTGCTGGACGATCGTGCGCACATAGACGATGCGCTCGCCCTTCTTGCCCGAGATCTTCGCCCAGTCGTCGGGGTTGGTGGTGTTGGGGAGGTCTTCGTGCTCCTTGTACTCCTGGTGGATCGACTCGATGAGGTCGGCCACCTGGATGCCGCGGGTGCCGCCGCCCAGCAGCCGCTTGATCGCCAGCTTCTTGGCGCGGCGCACGATGTTCTCGATCATGGCTCCGGACGAGAAGTCCTTGAAGTACATGATCTCCTTGTCGCCGTTCTGGTACGTGACCTCGAGGAACTGGTTGGCCTCATCGGTGCGGTACATCTCGGCGGCGGTGACCTCGATCATCCCCTGTACGGCCTTCGACGGGTCGCCTCCGCCGAGCTCGTCGACGGTGGCCGCGTCGAGCGGCAGATCGGCGGTGAGGTAGCGGGCGAAGATCTGGGCCGCAGCCTCCTCGGTGGGACGCTCGATCTTGATCTTCACGTCGAGGCGCCCGGGACGCAGGATGGCGGGGTCGATCAGGTCCTCGCGGTTGGAGGCGCCGATGACTATGACGTTCTTCAGCGTCTCCACGCCGTCGATCTCGACCAGCAGCTGCGGGACGATCGTGCTCTCCATGTCGGAGCTGATGCCGGTGCCGCGGGTGCGGAACATGGAGTCCATCTCGTCGAAGAAGATGATGACCGGCCAGCCCTCCTCCGACTTCTCCCGGGCCCGCTGGAACACGAGGCGGATCTGGCGCTCGGTCTCGCCCACGTACTTGTTGAGCAGCTCCGGGCCCTTGATGTTGAAGAAGTACGAGCGGGCCGTGTCGGTGCCGGAGGCCGCGGCCACCTTCTTGGCCAGGCTGTTGGCCACAGCCTTGGCGATCAGCGTCTTGCCGCAGCCCGGGGGGCCGTAGAGCAAGATGCCCTTCGGTGCCGGGAGCTGGTGCTCGGCGTAGAGGTCCTGGTGCAGGAACGGCAGCTCGACCGCGTCGGCGATCTGCTCGATCTGGTCGTCGAGCCCGCCGATGTCCTCGTAGTCGATGTCGGGCACCTCTTCGAGGGCCAGCTCCTCCACCTCGGGGCGGGCCAGCTTCTCGAGCAGGAGGCCCGAGCGGGTGTCGAGCAGCACGGTGTCGCCGTTGCGGAGCTTCTCGGTCCGCAGCTCGTCGACCAGCTCCACCACCCGCTCCTCGTCGGCCCGCCCGACGATCAGTGCGCGGGACTCGTCGAGGCGCTCCTTGACCGTCACAACCTCGCCGGTGAGCTCCGCACCGCGAGACAGCACGACGTTGAGCGACTCGTTGAGGACGACCTCGCTGCCGCGGGTGAGGGGCTCGCCCTCGAGCTCCGGGTGGACCGCGACGCGCACCTTGCGACCGCCGGTGTAGACGTCGACGGTGCCGTCCTCGTTGTGGCCGAGGAGGGTGCCGTACGCCGACGGCGGCTGGGTGAGCTTGTCGACCTCCTCGCGCAGCGCCGCTATGTGGTCGCGCGCCTCGCGGAGGGTGTAGGTGAGCTTCTCGTTCTGGGAGACGGCCTGGGCCAGCTGGCCCTTGGTCTCGAGCAGCCGCTCCTCCAGGGTTCGCACGCGCTTCGGTGCGTCCTGGACGCGACGGCGGAGCGTGACGACCTCCTCCTCCAGCGCGCGGGCGTGCTCCTGCAGCTCGGCCAGCTCGGCCATTGCCGCCGTACGGTCGTCGGACTCGTCGATGGGGACCACCTCCCAGGGTTGCGCTCGCGGACCCTACACGGCGTCGGCCCGAACCGGCGCGGTGGGTTTACCAGGAAGTTGCCGTGTTTATCCCTCCGCGGGTTAGGCTGCCGTCAGTACAGCTCTCGACCCTCCCAACACCGAGGTGACCCACTCATGAAGGTCTGGATCGACCAGGATCTCTGCACCGGTGACGGCCTGTGCGAGGAGATCGCGCCGGCAGTTTTCACCCTCCTCGACGACGGCCTCGCCTACGTCAAGGACGGCGACAAGGTCCTGTCCGATCCCGGCGGCGCCGAGGGCATCGCCCCCGTGCCGGCCGGTCAGGAAGAGGCCACCATCGAGTCCGCCGAGGAGTGCCCCGGCGAGTGCATCTTCATCGAGATCGAGTAGCACCTCCCACCGGGGGTAGGTTGCTCGCCGTGCCGGACGCGACATCCCCTCGCCGGCGGCCTCCATGGCACGCCCTCGCCTGCTGCCCGGCACCGACGCCCGGCAGGGGCTAGTCGCTCTCGCGCTCAACAGCACCAGCAGCCTCATCGCCGGTGCCGCTCTCGGCGCGCTCACCGACACCTTCGAGCGCTACCCGGGCCTCCTGCTCCTCGTGCCCGCCGCCATCGGCCTGCGAGGCAACGTCTTCGGCGCGCTCGGGAACCGGGTCTCCACGTCGATCCACGCCGGCGAGCTCCAGCTCCGCCTGCGCGGCTCGACCGTCCTCGGCCAGAACGTCCTCGCTGCTGCTGCGCTGACCCTCGGCATGTCGGTGGCCCTGGTGATCATCACCGGCCTCGTGTCGGTGGGGCTCGGTCTCGGTCCGACCATCGGCCTGTCGGACCTGCTGGTGGTCTCCGTGGCCGGCGGCGCGCTGGCCTCTCTACCTGTGCTCGCGGCGACGCTCGGTCTCGCCGGAGGCGCGGTCCGCTTCGGGTGGGACCTCGACAACGTCACCGCGCCGCTCGTGTCGAGCCTCGGCGACGTTCTCACCATCCCGGCGCTGTGGGTGGGCACCGGCCTCCTCGGCTTCGGGCTGGTGAGCACGGGGCTGGGTTGGGTGCTGGGCCTCGCCGCGCTCGCGGCCCTGGTCTTCGGCGCCTTCTCCGCCCTCCCCCAGCTCCGCCGCATCGTTCGCACCTCGATCCCGGTGCTCGTCTTCGCGGGGGTGGTCAGCAGCCTCGCGGGCGTCGCGCTCGAGCACCGACTGGCCACCTTCACCGCCCTGCCGGCCCTGCTCGTGCTCGTGCCCGCCCACCTCTCCAGCGCCGGCGCGCTCGGCGGCATCCTCTCCGGGCGCCTGTCGAGCCAGCTGCTGTTGGGCCTCACGCCCGCTAGCGGTCTCCCGTCGAAGGCCGCCCGCCGGGACATCGCCTTCGTGTCGTGGCTCAGCCTCCCGATCTTCGCCGTCAACGGAGCCGGCGCCCACCTGGTGAGCGAGCTGGTGGGCCAGAGCTCCCCCGGGCTGGTGCGCCTCGTGGCTGCATCTCTGCTCGCCGGGCTGGCGGCGATGGTGATCGTGCTCGCGATCGCCTACTACGGCTCGATCGCAGCCGTGCGCACCGGCATCGACCCCGACACCTACGGGATCCCTCTCGTCAGCTCCACCGTCGACCTGGTCGGCGTGCTCACCCTCGTGGTGGCGATCGCCGTCCTCGGCCTCACCTGAGGGACCGCTCCCGATCGCCGCTAGTCGACGTGCCAGGGATCGGGGAGGCGGCGGAGGAACTCGACGATGTCGTCGGCCACGGCGTCGCCGTCGTCGGCCTGGCGCGAGCTGTCCAGGACGAGGGTGGGCCGCGCCGCGTCCGCCTCCATCAGCAGGCGATCGTGGTCGGGGGCGTCGCACATGAGCACCAGCGCCTCCACCCGGTCGGGGTGCTCGAGGGCCAAGCGCTCGACCAGCGACGCGCCGGCGCCTGAGCCCACGAAGGTGGTCGTGCCGAGCTCGAGGTGGCGCAGCACGCCGAGCACCTCCTCGATCGATGCGTCGTCGTCGGCCGGAGTGGCGACCTGGGCGTCGATGCCCCGCACGCCGTCCTGCGCGAGACCGGCCAGCACGTCGTCCCAGCCTTGGGGCCTCGTGCTGTCGTCGAGCAGCACCACCGGCCGCCCGAGCCCCTGCTCCCGGTAGCCCACGACGATGCCGTCGAGGTCGACCAGGCCGTGCGTGACGGGGAACAGGTCGGCCACGTCGGCGTCGCCGATGCCGACGGTGGGACCGACACCGACAGCGGTCGGGGTGAAGCTGGCCCGCTCCTCCGACGACGGTGCCTCGCGCCGCGTCATCCGGAACAGCGCGTACGAGCCGATCACCACGTAGGCGACCGCCATCACCACGAACAGGGCGTCGGGCGCGACGACCCCCACCGCCGCGCCGCCCACGATCGGGCCCCCGACCGAGCCCATCCCGTTCACCAGCACCATCCGAGCTCCGCCAGCGATCATCAGTGACTGGTCGAGGTAGTCGTTCAGGTGGGCGTTGCTCAACGAGTACAGCGGGAAGGTCGTGCCGCCGGCGACGGTCACCAGCGCGATCACCGCGGCCGGCCTGTCGCTGCCCACGAGAGCGGTGGCGACAGCCACGACCGCGGCGGCACCCGCCGCTGCGGCGATCACAGCACGACGATCGATCAGGTCGGACCAGCGACCGAGGGGGATCTGCAGCACCACTCCCCCGGCGAGGGCCGCGCCGACCAGCCCGCCGGTCTGCAGCTGGGTGAAGCCGGCCTCGGCCGCGTAGACGACGCCACCGCTGATGATCGCGGCGCCGACGAAGCCCGACAGGGCGGCGCCGACCGCGGCCAGCGGAGCCACCGCGACGAGCGCGCGCATGGAGATGGGGACGGGGTCGGGCACGAGGGGGGCCGTGAAGCTGGCCAGGGAGACAGGCACCACCGCTAGCGACAGGAGCACCGACGCCAGCACGAAGGACGCGAACCCGGCGGGGTCGGCCAGGGAGAACAGGAGCTGGCCACCGAGCAGCGAGCCAGACACGACGACCATGTAGATGCCGAGGAGCGATCCACGGGTTCGGTTGGTCGATGCGCCGTTGAGCCACGTCTCGCACACGACGTAGAGCGCGGAGATGCACATGCCCGACACGGCTCGCAGGACGAACCACGTCGCGGGTTCCGGCCGCAGCACGTGGATCAGTACGGTGCCCGACGCCAGGGAGGCGAGCCCGGCGAACACCCGCACGTGACCGACCCGCACGATCGTGGGCGGGGCGGCCAGGGACCCGACCGCGAAGCCCAGGTAGTAGCCAGCGAGGACGACGCCCACCACGCTGGGTCGGAACCCCTCGAGGCCCGCCCGGATGCCGAGCAGGGTCGAGGTGAGGCCGTTGCCGGCCATGAGCAGCGCGACCCCGACCAGCAGCGGAGCCGCGTCGCGAAGCGCCGCCCGGAGCCCGCCGGTACCGGGCTCGACGACGGCGGTCGTCACTCCCGCAGCACGGCTTGGAGGAACGCCTTCGTGCGCTCCTCGCGGGGCGCCGAGAACATCTCGTGGGGCGGACGGTCCTCGACGATGCGACCGGCGTCGAACATCAGCACGCGGTCGGCGATCTCCTCCGCGAAGCGCATCTCGTGCGTGACGAGGAGCATCGTCATCTCGGTGTGGTGGGCGATGTCGGCGAGCACGCTCAGCACCTCCCCGACCAGCTCGGGATCGAGGGCGGAGGTCACCTCGTCGAAGAGCATCACCTTGGGCTGCATGGCGAGGGCCCTGGCGATGGCGACGCGCTGCTTCTGGCCGCCCGACAAGGCGCTCGGGTAGGCGTCGATCTTGTCTGACAGTCCAACGCGCTCCAGCAGGTCGCGGGCGCGCTCTTCGGCTTCGTCCATGCCGAGGCCGAGCGTCTTGCGCGGGCCGAGGGTGACGTTGTCGCGGATGGTCTTGTGCGGGAACAGGTTGAAGTGCTGGAACACCATCGAGACGTCTCGGCGCACGTCTCGCACGTGCGACTCCTTGGCGGGCACGAGCTGACCGTCGCGCTCCTGGTGGTAGAGCGGCCGGCCGTCGACCCAGATGACGCCCTCCTCCGGGCGCTCGAGGGTCATCAGCACGCGCAGGATCGTGGTCTTGCCCGAACCGGACGGCCCGATGATCACGACCTTCTCGTTGGACTGGACAGACAGGTCGAGCTGGTCGAGCACGACGTTGTCGCCGAAGCGCTTGACGACCTTGTCCATGTGGACCATCGCCAGCGGGGCTGACGATGAGGTCTCGGGCTCAGGTTCGCTCGAAGGCATGACGCTTCTCCAGGAGTCGTACGAGGATGGCGAGCGGGACGCTCACGAGCAGGAACAAGACGCCGGCGATCGTGAAGGGCTCCATGCCCCGGAAGGTGTCGCCCTGGATCTCCTTGGCGACGGCGAGGATGCCGACCACGGAGACCGACGACGCCAGGGGCGCGTCCTTGAGGCTGGCCACCACGTAGTTGCCCAGCGCAGGCAGCGCGGTGGGGATGGCCTGCGGGAGGATCACGTGGCGCCACGTCTGCATCCGGGTGAGGTTGATGGCGGTGGACGCCTCCCACTGGCCCTTGGGCACCGACTCGATCCCGGCGCGGTACGTCTCGGACGTGTAGCAGGCGTAGTGGAGGGCCAGCCCGATCACGATCGTGCTCCAGCCGCTGAGCCGGATGTCGTAGTCGGGCAGGACGTAGAAGATGAAGAAGAGCTGCACGAGCAGCGGGGTGCTGCGGATGAACTCCACCATGAGCCCGACCGGCCAGCGGATGGCGCGTCGGTGCGACCGCCGCAGCATGGCCAGCACCAGCCCGAGCACCAGGGCGATGGCGATGCCCACGACCGTGACCTCGACGGTGACCCGCAGGCCGCGGAGCATGTCGGGGAGGATCTCGCGTGCGAACTCCCAGTCCCACGTGGACGGAGACACCTGAAGGAGGGTCACTTCGCCGCCCCGAACGCGGTGCCGGCCCGGCCGGTGTCGAGGCCTCGCCCGAAGCGGCGCTCGAGGAGCCGCACGATCCCGGTGATCCCCAGCGCGATCGCGAAGTAGATGATGAGGGTCGCTCCGAAGATGTCGATCGAGTCAGCGGCGCGGTTCTGGCGCAGGCTCTGGGCTTCGTAGGTGAGGTCGCTCATCGAGATGAGCGACACGAGCGCCGAGGACTTCATGATCTCGATGAGCAGGTTCCCGTAGGGCGGCAGCACGGCGACCATCGCCTGGGGCAGCACGATCGACCAGAGCCGCTGCCAGCCCGACAGGTTGATGGCCAGCGCCGCCTCGGTCTGGCCACGCGGCACGGCTTGCACAGCGCCCCGCACGATCTCGGCGCCGTAGGCCGACAGGTTCAAGCCGAGGGCGAGCACGCCCGCCTGCATGGCGCTGAGGTCGACGCCGAACAGCGGTAGGGCGTAGTAGGCCCAGAAGATGAGGATGATCGCGGAGACGCCTCGGAGCACCTCCACGTAGACCCGCACGAACCAGCGCAGCGGCCGGAACGGCGAGAGGCTGACGACACCGAGCACTACCGCGGCGACCGTGCCCCACAGGATCGCGAGCGCGGACACCTGCAGGGTTATCTGCGCCCCGTCGAGGAGCGCCTGGTACTGGTCTCTGCCCAGCATCGTCAGCCTTCCCGCTCAGGTGATCAGCCGGCCAGGTCCTCGACGGTGACGCCGACCGCGGCGTCGACCTCGGCGTCGGTGAAGCCGAACTCCTCGATGATCGGAAGGATCTCGCCTGCCTCCTGCATCTCGTGCAGCACCTCGTTGAACTCGTCTCGGAAGTCGGCGTTGTCGGGAGCGAACGCGAAGGCGCCGCAGCCGAGCTGCTCTTCCCCGTCCACGACCGGCACGAACCCTTCGGTCGCCTCGTAGCCGTCGAGCTCGGCGACCTGCTCGCGCACGGTGATCGCGGTCAGCGCGACGGCGTCGATGCGATCAGCGGTGAGGGCGTCGAAGAGGTCGGGGGTGGTGTCGAAGGTCTCGATCTGTCCCGCCGGGACGCCCGCGCCCTCGGCGTAGCCGCCCTCGACCGCGCCCCGCAGCACGCCGATGGTGACACCGGAGTCGATCACCGACTGGAAGTCGGCGAGGCCGTCGGGGTTGCCCTCGGGCACGGCGAAGCCGGTCGTGGCGCAGTAGTCGGGATCAGCGAAGGCGACCTGCTGGGCGCGCTCCGGGTTGATGAACATGCCAGCCGCGATGACGTCGAAGCGGCCCGCGTTGATGCCGTTGATCAGCGCGCCGAAGTCGGACACCTCGAAGTCGACCTCGGTGATGCCCATCCGCTCGAAGATGACCTTGGCCAGCTCTGGAGCCTCACCGGTCGCCTCGCCCCCCTCCTCGTAGCCGTAGGGGCGCTCGTTGGCGATGCCGATGGTGATGCCGTTCTCCCGGGCATCCTCCAGCAGGGCGCTGCCGCCCTCCTCCATCGTGGCGTCGGTGCCGTCGTCGCCGCTGGTGTCTCCGCTGCCGGTCTCGGTCGGCGGCTCGTCGTCGTCGCCGCACGCGGCGAGCCCCATCGTGAGCAGCGCCAGCACGGCTACGAGCAGTGCCAGTGCGCGGCTGTCGCGACGGTTGTCCGTCGGGTGTTCGTTGGTCATGTTCAGGATCTTCCTGTTGGGTGCATTGCGCCCGAGCCCCCCTCTGTCGCTGCGAACACCTTCCGGCGTCGACGCTGCGACAGGGCTGCGGGTTCCCCACGAGCGACACGCACGCCGCCCGCGGATGGCCGTCGAAGGTAGCAGCCGTGACGGGGCGGATGGGCCGAAACCGACGGATCGGGCTTGAGTCGGGGGGACCGGGTTCGCGTATGGTGGCCTTCCGTCGTGCCACCCCTGTCCACCAACCGTCCTGCGCCACAGCAGGGCGGCTCCGTCCGGTTCCGCACCCCGGAACCGTCAGATGGTCGGGCGATGTGGGCGCTGGCGAAGCGGTCGGGACTCGACCTCAACTCGCCGTACGCCTACGTCATGTGGGGCGACTACCACGCGGCGACGAGCGTCGTCGCGACCCTCGACGATGCTGTCGTCGGGTACATAACCGGCTTCCGGGTGCCCGACGCGCCCGGCAGGGTGTTCGTCTGGCAGATCGCCGTGGACGAGCACCAGAGGGGCCACGGGATCGGCGGGCGGATGCTCGACGATCTGGTTCGACGGACGGGGGCCGAGGCCATCGAGGCCACGGTCACCCCCGAGAACGCCCCCTCAGCCGCACTCTTCCGAGCGCTCGGTGCCCGCCACGGCACGACGGTCGAGGAGACCCCCGCCTACGAGGAGCACCTGTTCCCCGAGGGCCACGAGGCCGAGGTCCGCTTCCGGATCCCGGTCGTCGCCAACGAGATCACAAGGGACTGATTCCATTGCAGACGTTCGAACGACTCGAGTCTGAGGTGCGCGGCTACTGCCGTAGCTTCCCGACCGTGTTCGCCAGCGCGGTGGGCGCCGAGCTCATCGCGGAGGACGGCCGCCGCTACCTCGACTTCTTCGCCGGTGCTGGTGCTCTGAACTATGGGCACAACCACCCCGTGCTGATCGACCGCTTGATCGAGCACCTACGCAGCGACGGCATCTTGCACGGGCTCGACATGGCCACCACCACCAAGCGCGACTTCCTCGAGCGCTTCGAGGAGCTGGTGCTCACGCCCCGCGGCCTCAAGTACAAGGTCCAGTTCCCGGGGCCGACCGGCACCAACGCCGTCGAGTCCGCTCTGAAGCTGGCCCGCAAGGTCACCGGGCGCGAGCGGGTGGTGGGCTTCACCAACGCCTTCCACGGCATGACCCTCGGCTCGCTCGCCGTGACCGGCAACAGCATGAAGCGCAAGGGCGCCGGCGTGGCCCTCACGATGGCCGACTCGGTGCCCTACGACGGCTTCCTCGGCGACGACGTCGACACCACCACCTACCTGGAGGCGCTCATCGCGGGTGACGGGAGCGGATTCGACGTGCCCGCTGCCGTGATCCTCGAGACGACCCAGGCCGAAGGTGGCATCAACGTCGCCTCGGCCGAGTGGGTGCGCGCCCTCGGCGACGTGTGCAAGCGCCACGACATCCTCATGATCATCGACGACATCCAGGTGGGCTGCGGCCGCACCGGACCCTTCTTCTCCTGGGAGGAGATGGGCATCGATCCCGACATCATCTGCCTCTCGAAGTCGCTCTCGGGCTCCGGCCTGCCCTTCGCGGTCGTGCTGATGAAGCCCGAGCACGACGTGTGGGAGCCCGGCGAGCACAACGGCACCTTCCGAGGCAACAACGCGGCGTTCGCCACCGCCACCGCGGCGTTGGAGACCTTCTGGTCGGATGCCGCTCTGCAGAAGGACACGGCTCACAAGGCCGAGCTCGTCCGCGGGGGCCTCGAGGCCATCGCCGAGGAGCACGACGGCATCATCGCCGACCTGCGTGGCACCGGGCTGATCCAGGGCATGTCGACGACGGTCCCCGAGGCGGCCTCGGCGATCACCGCTGCCGCCTTCGAGCGCGGCCTGGTCATCGAGACGGCGGGCCCGGCCGACGAGGTCGTGAAGCTGCTGCCGCCGCTGATCGTCACCGACGCGCAGATCGAGCAGGCGCTCGACATCATCGCCGAGAGCACGCAGGCGGTGGTCGACCAGCTCGGCGACGACCTCGTCAGCACCGAGTCCGCGGAGGTCCTGGCGTGATCGTCCGCACCCTCGACCAGATCTTGGGCTCCGAGCGCGACGTCCACGCCGACACCTGGAGCTCCCGGCGCCTCGTCCTCGCCGACGACGGCGTGGGCTTCTCGCTCCACGACACCGTGATCCACGCCGGCACCGAGACCACCATGTGGTACCGCAACCACATCGAGGCCGTGTACTGCATCGCCGGCGAAGGCACCCTCGAGGACACCGCCACCGGCGAGACCCACGAGATCGGTGCCGGTTCGATGTACCTCCTGAACCTGCACGACCGCCACATCCTGCGCGCTCGCACCGAGATGCGCATGGTGTGCGTATTCAACCCGCCCTGCACCGGCCGGGAGACCCACGACGCGGATGGGGTCTACCCGCTGCTCACGGCAGAGGGAGAGGCGGAGGTGCCGGCATGACGACGATGACCGAGCGGCTCGACCGCTACCCCTCGCGCAACGCCCCCGAGCCCACCATCACGCCGCGGCTCGACCCCGTGCTCCACGGGCGTCCCGAAGGAGTCGTCGAGCCCAGGCCCGGCGGTCCGCTCGACGTCGATCAGCTGCGGACCTACGCCGACACCGGCGTGCTGGTCATGCCCGGGCTCCTCGGCCAGGACCGCGTCGACGAGCTCAACGCCCAGATCGACTCGCTGGCCGCCGACCCCGCCACCCGCGCTCGCACGGAGGCGATCCTCGAGCCCGAGAGCGAGGCCCTGCGATCGCTCTTCGAGGTGCACGACCTCGACGGCCCGGTGGGCGCCCTCGCCGGCGACCCGATCCTCGCCGACGTGGCCCGCGACCTGCTCGACAGCGATGTCTACGTGCACCAGAGCCGCATCAACCTCAAGCCCGGGTTCCGCGGCAAGGAGTTCTACTGGCACTCCGACTTCGAGACGTGGCACACAGAGGACGGCATGCCGTCGATGCGGGCGGTGAGCTGCTCGGTGCTGCTCACGCCGAACCACTCCTGGAACGGCCCGCTGCTCACCATCGCCGGCAGCCACAAGTGGTTCGTGTCCTGCGTCGGGGAGACCCCGGCCAACCACCACGAGGTCTCGCTGCGGCGTCAGGAGATCGGTGTGCCCGACGACGAGAGCCTGGCCGAGCTGGCGAGGCGCGGCGAGCTGCGCGAGTGCACGGGCCCGCCCGGCACCGTCGTGTTCTTCGAGTGCAACGTGATGCACGGCTCGAACGGCAACATCACGCCGGCCCCGCGTCGCAACGTGTTCCTCGTGTACAACAGCGTCGAGAACGCCCTCGAAGAGCCCTTCGCCGCCCCGGCGCCGCGCCCGTCGCACATCGCGGCCCGTGAGGTGCGACCCCTCTGAGCCGGGCGGAGTGTGGATCCAGGGCGCGGAGGCTCTAGTCTAGGAACTCCGCTAAATCAAGGGATGAACTATTGCCGAAGCTCAAGGATGATGCGTTCCTGCTCGAAGGTACCGCCGAAGAGGCCCTCAAGGGTGGCCACTTCCGGATCTCGATCGATGGAGGCCACGAGGTGCTCGGGCACCTGAGTGGGAAGATGCGCAAGAACCGCATCAGGATCCTCCCCGGTGATCGGGTCCAGGTCGAGGTCTCCACCTACGACCTCAAGCGCGGTCGCATCACCTACCGCTTCAAGTAGCAGCCCTTCAGCCGAGGCAGGGGCCGGCGTCGGCCGGGGCGTCGAGGTCGGTGGCCAGCACCGCTTCCAGCTCCACGAGGTCGAGCGCGTAGGCCACCCCCGGGCGGTCGGGCGCGATGGCGAAGGCCACGCCCACCACCCGGCCCTCGGCATCTATCAGGGCCCCGCCGGAGTCGCCCGGCTGCAGGCCCGCTGCCAGCACGAGCACCTCACGCTCGGTGCGGGCCGAGTCGTAGATGTCGCTTCCGGTGGCGGTCACCTCTTGACCCACCTCGAAGGGCGCGGCTCGTAACGGCCCCCCGCCGGGATGGCCGAACACCGCTCCCCGGCCACCTTCCTCGGTGTCGCCCAGCGGCAGCGCGGGGCGCTCCAGGCCCGGAGCGCGCAGCACCGCCAGGTCGCGCCGTGGATCGAACGCCACGATCGACGCGCTCACCTCTGAGCCGTCGCTGCGCTGCACGACCGTCTCCTCCTCGCCGGCCACGACGTGGGCGTTGGTGACGACGAGGTCCGGCGCGACGACGAAGCCGCTCCCCTCCTGCGTGCGCCGGCATGCCACCCCCGACACCTTCACCGTCGACGGGACCACGGCGTCGACCACCGGCTGGGCGATGCCGGTGACCGTCGGCGGCGGGCCGACGTCGGGCGAGCGCTCCAGCGCGTCGAAGACCCGGGGGAACTGGTCCTCGCCGATCAGGCGGCGCAGCGTCGCCATCGTGTCGGGCGGGTCGGGCAGGCGCTCGTCCACCAGGGCAGCGATGCTCGACGAGCGGGTCTGGGTGGCGAACCAGCCGGGCACGTCTGCCATCAGCGGCAGGACGAGCCACATGCTGATCACCACGCCGGCCACGCCCGCCACCGCTCCACCGGCCCGGTCGAGAGCTCTGACGCTCGATCCGGGCAGCGCGATGTGGAGGCGGTTGCCGAGGAGCAGCCCCAGGGCCTGGCCCACGAAGGCCAGCCCGAGGAGGGTCCCGAGCGTGACGAGTATCAGCTGGGACGACGAGGCGTCCTCGAGCACTCGGAGGATGCGTGGAAGCAGCCGGGCGCCGAGCACGATGCCCAGCCCCATGCCCACCCACGACGCGACCCGAGCCAGGAGCCCGAGCCGGTACCCGCCCACCGCGGCGCCGACCAGGGATGCGAGCAGGAGCAGGTCGAGCGTGTTCAGGAGCCCTCAGCTCGTCGTCGTGGTGGGTGGGCTCAGCAGCCGGGCGTGGGTGAGGAAGCCGGTGTGGGCGACCATGCGGTGATCGGGTCGGACCGACTGGCCCTCGATGTGCCAGCCGCGATGGAGGACCTCCATCGTCTCGGCCATCCCGAACGGGCTCTCGGCAAGGGTCTCGCGGAGCTGCACGGCCTGGGTGATCTGCGGCGTGTAGGCCACCAGCAGGCCGCCGGGGTGCAGGGCTCGGGCGGCGTGCTTCACGACCTGCCAAGGCTCCGGCAGGTCGAGCACCACGCGGTCGAGGTCAGTCTCGTCGATGCCCTCGTAGCAGTCGCGCTGCTCGACCTTGTAGCGATTGAGTACGTCGTCGCCGAGGAACTGGGTGACGTTCTTGACCGCCCTGGCCGCGAAGTCTTCGCGCAGCTCGTAGCCCACGATGTCGGCGCCGGCGCGCAGCATCGTCATCGAGAGGGCGCCGGACCCGACGCCAGACTCGAGCACGCGGGCGCCAGGGAAGATGTCGGCGTGCATCAAGATGGCGCCGAGGTCCTTCGGGTAGATCACCTGCGCGCCGCGGGGCATCTTGAAGATGAAGTCGCTCAGCGTCGGGCGGATGGCTGTGTAGTACATGCCGTGGCTCGACCGGAACGTGGTGCCCTCGGGTGAGCCGATGACGGCGTCGTGGGTGACGATGCCCGAGTGGGAGTGGAACTCCTTGCCCTCGGTGAGGGTGAGGAGGTAGCGGCGCTTCTTGGTGTCGATGAGCAGGACCTGCTCACCGGCCCTGAACGACCGGCTCATCGGGTCAGCTCCACCGGGACGGCCCCCTGGGGGTGGCCGCCGGCGCGATCGACGAGCTTGCAGAACGCGCACACCTCGCCCGGCGTGGGTGCCCCGCAGCGGATGCAGGGCTCGAGCTCGCCCTGGTCCGCCTCGACCTTGGGCCGGAACTGCTCCGACGCCCGGGCCAGGAAGCCGAAGTAGAAGTCGAACTTCGACCCTGGGGAGGTGGCCTCGATGGCGTTCAGCGCCTCCTTGTAGCCGAGGTGCTTGTTGCCGATCGCCATGGGGCACTCCTCCACGATGTAGTCGATGCCCCGCAGCACGCAGTAGGCGGCCATCTCCCGCTCGCCGAGCCGCACGAGGGGCTTCGCCTTGCGAGGGAAGCCGTGCCGTGCCGGCAGGACGGGGAGCTGCCTGCCGAGGTAGTCGGTCTGCCAGTGCAAGACGTTGCCGAAGAGCACCGCAGCCTCGTCGTCGAGGTTGTGGCCGGTGACCACCACGTCGTAGCCGCCGGTGCGCGCCGCTTCGTCGAAGATGTGCCGCTTCGAGAGCCCGCACGCGGAGCACGGCACGCGCTTGGCCGCCTTCGAGCCGTTGGGGATGTCGAAGCCGTGGTCGCTCGGAAGGTCGACCTCGATCAGGTGCAGCCCGCGCTCGCTGGCGAACGCTCGGGTGAGCTCACCGGATGTGTCGCTGTAGTCGCCGATGCCGAGGCCGATGTAGAGGCCGTCGGCCTGGTAGCCCATCTCGACGAGGATGTCCCACAGGGCGAGCGAGTCCTTGCCCCCGGACACCGCGACGAGCACCCTCTCGCCGGGCTCGATCATGGCGAAGTCCTTCACGGCCCTGGCCACCTGGTCGCGGCACAGGCGCAGGAAGTGCTCCACGCAGAAGTTGGCGTTGGCCCGGCGGATGTCGATCACCGCCGGTTTCTTGCAGACGGTGCACTTCATGCTGCACCTCCGGAGATCACGGGGCGGATCTCCACGCTGGCGTCGTCGTCGAGCAGGGCGTCGCCCGGCACGATCGTGTCGCCGCTGATCACCAGCACCGTGTCGCGGTGGACCTCGAGGCGCGCCAGCAGGGCGTGGACGCGCATGGGGCCCGGGACGTCGAGCTCGCGCTTGGGGTTGCGCAGAAGCACCTTCACGGCGCTCAGCCCCGCGGTTGGCGGGTGTGCGTGATGAGCAGCGACTCGCCCGGCCGGAGCTCCTCGCGCAGCGAGATGCTCTCGCGGGCCTCCCGGCGCTGGTAGGCGCGGATCAAGAACGCGCCGAGCGCGGCGGCGGTCCAGATGGGTCCACCACGGCCCTTGAGCCGGCGACGGCGAGCCAGGATCTCGAGGGCGCGCAGCAGCATCAGAGCCGACGGACCTCTACGAGGGTGGTGCGCTTCTTGCCCTTGCGCCGGCCGGCGAAGAACGCCACGGCTATGACGGCCACAACCACCACCGCTCCCACGGTCAGCAGCATCGAGGCGGCCGACTCCTTGGTGTCGTCGACCTCGCCCTGCAGCTCGCGGAACTTGGCCTCGAGGTCGGACTTGCGGATCGGCTCGGCGTGGTCGTGCGCAGCAGCGGTCATGCTCCTGGTCCCTTTCGCTTGGTGATCCGCATGAGGGCCAGCGCCATGAGCAGGGCGCCGACCGCCAGCGTTATGAGGTAGGGCGCCCACGAGAGGTTGCCCGTGAACGTGGAGCCGGTCTCTGTCTGCAAAGCTCGCAGGCCGGCCAGCAGCAGCAGGACCAGACCGAGGCCGAGGGCCACCGCTCCGCTGACGCCGAAGGCCAGGAACCGGCCGAGGCCGCGCAGCGGATCGATCGTCTCCTGCTTGGCGTAAGCCACGCCGAGCTCCCACAGATCGGTGGCGACCTGCGGGATGCTCTTGGCCTCGCCGTTCGAGCGGGGGTCGGTTCGGTCGGTCGGTCCAGGTGCCACGGAGGTCGAAGCCTACTCGGCTCAGCCGCCCCCGAGCCGCAGTCGGAGCGTCTCGATCTCCTCGACCAGCAGGGCGTCGAGGGCTTCGAGGCGGGCGTCGGGGGTGGCCGCGCACAGCAGCGCCTGGCGGTCGAGCGCGCCGATCGGCGCCAGGGCCACGGCCTGGTAGCCGGCGAGCACGGGCTCGTCGGCCAGCACGAACG
>DATCYI010000248.1:0-6788 GCA_036570385.1 Acidimicrobiales bacterium
AACCACCGACGTAGGCCCGCAGCGGCGCGAGCGAGTCGTTGGTCACGAGCCCGGCCCACACGAGGTCCCACAGCGCCCGCAGGACCGTCGCGTCGTCGTAGGGCTGCTCGGCGAGCTGCGCGGCGCGGGTGAGGTCGGTCCAGAACGAGGCGCCGCGCTGGCCGAGGTGATCCAGCAGCGCGGTGTGGATGGGCTCAGGTTCGAGTGCATCGCCCGGTGGGATGAGGAGCCCGGCTTGGTCGCGGAAGGCCAGGCGCACCCGACCGTCCTTGGTGCCGATGCCACCAGCACCGACCCATACGACCTCGCCCGACGTGCACAGCGCGTCGAGCTGCGCCGGCTCGTAGTCGGCGAGCCGCGCGGTCAGGACGTCACGGTCGAGGGTGGAGGCCACGAGGGGCGCGCCCTGAAGCTGGGCGAGCACCTCGACCAGCGCATCGAGGCCGCGCCGAGATTGGCCGATGCCGTGCCAGCGCGGGAGGAAGCGAGCCAACGTGGTGGCGTCGACGGGCTCGACCTCACGGCGCAGCGAAGCCAGCGACCGGCGTCGCAGCTGTCGCAGCACGTCGCTGTCGCACCACTCCCGCTCCACCCCGTCCGGACGGAACTCGCCCCGCACCAGTCGCCCGTCGACTTCGAGGGCTTCGAGCGCAGCGAGCACGGGAGCCGGCGCGACGCCGTAGCGAGCAGCGGCGTGCGCGGCGAGGAACGGGCCGTGCGTGCGGGCGTAGCGGGCGACGAGGTCGGTCACCGGCGCCTCTACCGACTCCGTGCAGGCCCTCGGCAGCCCGAGCGGCACGTTCACCCCGAGGGCGTCGCGCAGGCGCCCGGCGTCCTCAGCCGCGCAGGTGCGCTCCTCGCCCGCGATCTGGGCGAGGAAGGCGCGCCGCTCCCCCACCAGCTGGTCTATCCAGGCCTTCACCGGTGCTCCGTCGACCGATCGCACCTCGAGCTCCGGCAGGCTGAGCGGACCGAGCAGGCGGAGCTGGTCGTGAGCTTCGTCGACGTCGCGAGCCAGGCGCCCCTCGACCAGCCGCTGCAGCTCCAGCTCGAGGTCGGCCAGCACGTCGGCGTCGATCAGCTCCCGCAGCTCCTCCGCCCCGAGGAGGTCGCGCAGCAGGTCACGGTCGAGCGCCAGCGCGGCCGCCCTGCGCTCGGCCAGCGGAGCGTCGCCCTCGTACATGTACACGGCGATCCAGCCGAACAGCAGCGACTGCGCGAACGGCGACGCCGTCTGGGTGTCGATGGAGACGAGCCGCACCTTGCGGCTCCGGAGATCGCGCAGCACCTCGACCAGCGCCGGCACGTCGAACACATCGTTCAGGCACTCGCGCGTCGCCTCGAGCAGGATCGGGAACGACGGGTAGCGCCCGGCCACCGCCAGCAGGTCGGCCGCACGCTGGCGCTGCTGCCACAGCGGCGTGCGCTGATCGGGCCGGCGTCGCGGCAGCAGCAGCGCCCGCCCCGCGCACTCCCGGAACCGGCTCGCGAACATCGAGGTGGAGGGCAGCTGGCTGACGATCAGCTCCTCGATCTCGTCCGGGTCGATCAGCAGGTCGTCATCGGGCAGCTCGTCGATCGATTCGGGCAGGCGGATGACGATGCCGTCGTCGCTCCACATCAGCTCGACCGCCATCCCCCACCGCTCCCCGAGGCGGTGCTGGAGGGCCATCGCCCACGGTGCGTGCACCTGCGCGCCGAACGGCGACAGCACGCACACCCGCCAGTCGCCGATCTCGTCCCGGAACCGCTCGACCACGATCGTGCGGTCGTCGGGCACCGCGCCGGTGGCCGCCACCTGGTCATCCAGGTAGGCGACGAGGTTCGTGGCCGCCAGCGGGTCGAGCCCGCCGTCGCGCAGCCGGGTGATCGGGTCGACACCGGTCTTGTTGGCCAGCAGCTCGCGGGTGAACGTGCCGATCGCCCGCCCCAGCTCCAGCGGACGACCGGGGCCGTCGCCGTGCCAGAACGGCATCTTGCCCGGCTGCCCCGGCGCCGGCGTGACCACGACGGTCTGGAAGGTGATGTCCTCGATCCGCCACGTCGACGCGCCGAGCAGAAACGTCTCCCCCGGACGGCTCTCGTAGACCATCTCCTCGTCGAGCTCGCCCACCCGCGTGCCGTCGGGCAGCGTGACCCGGAAGAGCCCACGGTCCGGGATGGTGCCGGGGTTCGTGACTGCCAGCCGCTGGGCGCCCGATCGGCCCCGCACGGTGCCCTCGACGCGGTCCCACACGATCCTGGGTCGCAGCTCCGCGAACTCCTCCGACGGGTAGCGACCCGAGAGCAGGTCGAGCACGGATGCGAGCACCTCGTCGGACAGCTCCGCGAACGGGGCCGCGCTGCGCACCACCGCCGACAGCTCGGCCACCGACCACTCGTCGAGCGCGCACATCGCGACGATCTGCTGGCTGAGCACGTCGAGCGGGTTGCGCGGGTAGTGCGTGGCCTCGATCTGCCCGGCCTGCATCCGCTCCACCACCACAGCCGCCTCGAGCAGGTCGGCCCGGTGCTTCGGGAAGATCTTCCCGCGGCTCGGCGCACCCACCTGGTGACCGGCCCGACCGATGCGCTGCAGGCCGGTGGACACAGCGCCCGGTGACGACACCTGGATGACGAGGTCGACCGCGCCCATGTCGATGCCGAGCTCCAGGCTGGAGGTGGCGACCAGCCCCTTCAGCTGACCCGACTTCAGCTCGTCCTCGATCTGCAGCCGGCGCTCCCGCGCCAGCGAGCCGTGGTGCGCCTTCACCAGCTCGACCTGCTCGGGAGGGTTCCCGTCCTGCTCGTCGCCGCGGCTCTCGCCTTCCCAGTGCAGCTCGTTGAGACGGGTGGCCAAGCGCTCCGCCAGCCGGCGCGCGTTCACGAAGATCAACGTGGAGCGGTGCTCGCGCACCAGCTCCAGCAGGCGCGGGTGCATCGCCGGCCAGATCGACCGGCGCACCGGCCCGGCGGCGGCCGGGCCCGACATCGGCTCCTCCACCACCGTCCCCAGCTCCGCCATGTCGTCGACCGGGATCACCACCTCGATCTCCAGCGGCTTGCGCACGCCGGCGTCGACAACGGTCACCCTTCGAGGCCGAAGCGGAGCTTCGTCCTCGAGATCTCGCGCTGGCTCCTTCTCTCGCTCTTGGCCTCCTAGGAACCTGGCTATCTCCTCTAGGGGGCGTTGGGTGGCGGACAGGCCTATTCGCTGGGGGCTCGCGCCTCCGCCTGCTGTCACCCAGTGGTCCAGGCGCTCGAGGGTCAGGGCCATGTGGCTGCCGCGCTTGGTGGCGGCCAGGGCGTGGATCTCGTCGATGATCACGGCCTCAACGCCGCGCAGGGTCTCGCGCGCCGCGGAGGTCAGCATCAGGTAGAGCGACTCCGGCGTGGTGATCAAGATGTCGGGCGGGTGGCGCACGAGCTGGCGGCGCACGTCGGCGGGCGTGTCGCCCGTCCGCATGCCGACCGTCGGCTCGGTGAACGGCACACCGAGGCGCTGCGCCGCGAGCCGGATGCCCTGCAGCGGGCTGCGCAGGTTCTTCTCCACGTCGACCGCCAGAGCCCGCAGAGGCGACACGTAGAGGAGGCGGGTGCGGTGGGTGGTCTCCGCCGGCACCGGCTGGCTCACCAGCCGGTCGATCCCCCACAGGAACGCGGTGAGGGTCTTGCCCGACCCGGTCGGCGCCAGGATGAGGCTGTGCTCACCGCCGGCGATGGCCGGCCAGCCCTTGGCCTGGGCCGCCGTGGGCTCCGGGAACGACGACTCGAACCACGCCCGCACCGCCGGGCTGAACGGGTCTAGCGGGTCGGTCGGGGCCACCCGATCACGCTACCGACGACCCATGACAGGACCTGTCAGCTATCCGTTCGCGTCAGAAGTGGCGTCGGTCATCGTGAGCGTGCCCACCATGTTCGGGTGGATGTCGCAGACGAACCTGTACTCACCGGCCTCGAGGTCGACCTCGAGCTCCTGCACGACCGGTCCGGCCTCGAGCTCCGTCTTGGGCTTCTCGGGCGCATCCGTGAAGTGGATGTTGTGGTTGACCCCCTCGTCCTGGTTGTCGACGATGACCGTGAGCGGCTCACCCGCAGGGGCGGTGAGGCAGTCCACCTCCCAGTCGAGGTCGTCCGCCACGATCGTGACCTCGCCGTCGACCGCGGCCGTGCAGTCGGCGGGATCGGACGAGCTGCTGCTCTCGTCGTCGTCGCCGCACGCGGCGGCGAACAGCAGGAACGGGACGGCGAGGAGCACGGCGGGGGCACGCATGACCCGATGGTCGTCGCCCGACCCCCCGCGGTTCCAACCGGGGGTCGGTCCCATGGGTGACGTCCTCGCCTCCTTCGCTGTCGTGTTCCTGGCCGAGCTCGGCGACAAGACGCAGCTCGTCGCCCTCACCCTGGCTGGTCGCTACTCGGCGCTGAAGGTCCTCGCGGTGCTCGGCGCTGCGCTGCTGCTGCTGCAGACGCTGTCGGTCACGGCCGGTGCCCTCATCAGCGAGGTGGTGCCCGACCGGGCCATCGCCGTCGGCGCCGGCGTGCTGTTCCTCGGCTTCGCGGTGTGGACCTGGCGCACCCGCGACGAGGACGAAGACGACGACGACGGCGCTGGCCGGGCCGGCCTGCTCAGCGTCGCAGTGGCGTTCTTCCTGGCTGAGCTGGGCGACAAGACGATGCTGACGACGGCCGGGCTCGCCGCCGATAGAGGCGCCATCCCCGTCTGGATCGGATCGTTCGCCGCGATGCTCGCGGCCACTGCGCTTGCCGTCATCGCCGGCAAGGCGCTCATGACCAGGGTGCAGCCGCGCACGCTGCGCACCATCGGCGCCGTGGCGTTCGCCATCGTCGGCGTGGCGACGCTGATCAGCGCCGCGCTCGGCTGAGCCTTCAGTCGAGAACCCGAGCGGATCAGTCGCGGAAGCGGTACTCGATCGGCAGGTGCTTCACGCCTGACACGAAGTGCGACTGGGAGTACTCGACGTCGCCTGCCGGCTCCACGTGCTCGAGCTGCTGGCTCAGCCGCGTGATCATCGTGCGGATCTCGCGGCGGGCGAACTGCGAGCCGAGGCAGAAGTGGGCGCCGCCCCCGAAGCTGAACAGCTTGTCGGCGTCGGGACGGCGGACGTCGAAGGTGTCGGGGTCGACGAACACGTCCTCATCGCGGTTGGCCGACGGGTACGACAGCAGCACCCGCCCGCCCTCGGGGATCTCGACGCCGCCGACCACCTGGTCCTGGGTGGCCCAGCGCAGGAAGTGGCGCACCGGCGCGGTGTAGCGGATGACCTCGTCGGCCGCGTTGTTGATCAGCTCCGGATCGTCACGCAGAGCCCACAGCTGCGACGGGTCTGCGACGAAGCGCTCCATGCCGCCCGACAGAGCGAACGAGGTGGTGTCGTGACCGGCGGTGGCGACGATGATGTAGTACCAGAGGCGCTCCTGGTCGGCCATGAGCTCACCGTCGATCTTGCCGTTGGCGATCACGGACGCGAGGTCGTCGGCCGGGCAGGCCCGCCGGTCGGTTGTGATCTCGTTGAAGTACTGGACGAACTGCATCACCGAGGCCAGGACCTTCTGACCGGGATCGGCCATGTCGCCGAGGAACTCGGGATCGGCGGCCCCGAACACGCCCTGCGTGAGCTCGAGCATCAGCGCCTCGTCCTCTTCGGGCACGCCGTAGATGTCCATGATCACGCGCAGCGTGTAGGGCTGGGCGATGTCCTTGGCGAAGTCGCAGCGGCCGCCGAGGGAGCGCATGCGCTCGATGTACAGGTCGGCCAGCTCGTCGATGCGGGGCTGGCGCTTGCCCACCACGGCCGGCTTGAACCAGTCGTTGGTGACCTGCCGGTGGTCTCGGTGCTTGGTGCCGTCGAGCTGCACGAGGCTGCAGGGCGGCGGCATGCCGCTGTCGACCATCGCCTGCCAGTCGGCATCGGTGCCGAGCACCGCCTGAGACGTGTTGTGCCAGCCCTTGTTGTCGCGCGAGACGGCGAAGACGTCGGCGTGCTTCAGCAGCGCCCAGTACTCGGTGTAGCCGGGCTCGTCGATGTGGACGATCCCCTCGTTGCGGCGCAGCTCGCCGACCTGGCGGTGCCAGGTGTCCATGTCGGCCCAGAGCGCCGGATCGTGGAAGAGCGCACCGCGGGGACCCGTGATCGGCATCGTCTGCGACATGGCAACGAGCGTAGCCAGAATTCGGCGACCCAGATCTCGGCCCTCCGGCCGCCACTCGGTAGCGTCGCTCCGGTGCGCCTCCTCGCCATCGCCGCTGCTGCGATCTGCCTGACGAGCTGCTCCATCAACGGCGAGGCAGCCGACCCTCGACCCGTCTACGTGGACGCCGCGGCGAGCGCCTTCAGCTCCGGCAACAGCGGTCCGGCGCTGCCGGAGGACGTCTCTGAGTGCGTCGGTGCGGCGCTGGTCGACGTCGTCGGAGCGGAGGACCTGCGCGACGCGAACGTGAGCGCACAGGAGCTCGCCGACGCCGACGACCTCGCGTCGCTCGACGTCGAGCTCCCGAGCGACGCGACGGAGCGGCTCACGGAAGACCTCGCGGCCTGCGACCTGGGCGAGGCGCTGGAGGGACCCCTGCTCGACACGTTCGCCGCCGAGTCGGGCGGGCCCCTCACCGAGGGTGCGGCGACGTGCGTGCTCGAGGCAGCCGACGACCGCGGCATCGAGGCGGGCATGGCCGCCACCTTCGTCGACCGATCGAGCGGCACCGCCGGCTTCGACGAGCTCCTGGATGGGGTGGCCGCCTGCCCCACAGCGGTGGCCGAGCTTCTGGTCAACGGGTTCGGCCAGAGCCG